>JANMGF010000586.1:0-7714 GCA_031374535.1 Polyangium sp. (in: bacteria) | reverse complement strand
GAGGCGCTCGATCTGCTCGAGCGTGTCCTCGCCGCCTCCGGCTCGGCCGAGCCGCTCTCCATCCGACCGAGCGCAGATGCCGAGGTCACCGCGCGCCAGCGTGCTGCCGTCGTCCTCGAACAACGCTACCGCAGCGAGGAGCGCCACGCCGATCTCGCGCGCGTGCTCGCCGTGCGCCTCGAAGCCGCCGTCGATCCTGCGAAGCGCGGCGTGCTCCTGCGTGAGATCGTCTCCCTGCGCGCCGACGTCCTCGACGATCCGGCGAGCGCGCTCGAGAGCCTCGCCGCGCTCGTCGCCCTCGAACCGGCCGAGCCGAGCCACCGCGCCGAGCTCGAGCGCCTGGCCGCGCGGGTCGATCGTTTCGATCGTCTCGCGGAGGTCCTCGTCGCCGTCTCCGAGGGTGCAGCCGGCTCGCTCAAGATCGAGCTGCTCTCCCGCGCGTCGGCCATCTACGTCGAGAGGCTCGGCGACCGCGGTCGTGCGATCGATCTCGGCCGGGCCATCCTCGCGCTCGAACCCGAGCACCCCGAGCTCGTGATCGGGCCCGTCCGCGACCTCGAGCGTCTCCTCGCGGAGGAAGGCCGCTCGGCGGAGCGCTGCGAGGTCCTCGAGCGCCTCGCGAACCTCGAGAAGGATCCCGACGCGCGTCGCACCACGTTGCTCGAAGCCGCGCGTATCGCGTCGAGCGAGCTCGGGGACAAACCGCGCGCCATCGCGGCGTACCGCGCCAGGCTCGCCGATGAGCTGAGCGACCTCGACGCGCTCGGCGGCCTCGCTCTCGACCTCGAATCCGAGGGCCGCTTCGGCGAGCTCGCGGAGGTCCTCGAGCGCCGCGCGGAGCTCACCGAGGGTGATGCGGCACGACAGGATCTCGTGCGCGTCGCCGCGATCTGCGACCAGCAGCTCCGTGACATCCCGCGCGCGATCACCGTGTGGGAGGGCGTGCGCACCCGCTTCGGCGCCGACGACGAGAGCTGCGACGCGCTCGGCAGGCTGCTCGAGAAGGCCGCTCGCTGGGCCGATCTCGTGGACCTGCTCGAGACGAGCGCCTTGCTCGCCGACGAGGCCGCGACCGATCTCGCCCGCGCCGCCGAGCTCTACCGGCGCCTCGGCGACGTGCAGCGCGATCGCACGTCGCAGTGGTCGGAGGCCGTCAACAGCTACGAGGCCGCGATCCGTTGCGCCGATCCTGGCGGGCTCGCGCTCTCGGGCCTCGAGACCTTGCTCTCGCTCGTCGACCTCGACGACGAGGGTCGCCGTCCGATCCTCGCGGCCGCCGTGCGTGTTCTCACGGCGACCTACGCTGCGTCGGGGGACTGGCAGCGCACCATCGACCTGCTCGAACCGCGCCTCGCGGCCGCGACGTCCGCTGCAGAGCGCACCGCGATCCTCGCGGAGACCGCGTCGCTGCACGAGCACCGCCGGAACGACCCGTCCGCGGCGTTCGACGCGGTGTGGCGCGCGTTCGCCGCCGTGAAGACCCCCGAGCTCTCCGCCGAGGTCTTGCGCCTCGCCGCGACCGCCGATCGCTGGTCCGACGTGGCCGATGCGTTCCCGGCGATCGAGGCGCAGGGCGACGTCCCGCCCGCCGTCGCGCGTGCCCTCTGGTGGAGCGTCGCGCTCTGGCACCGCGATCGACGTAATGACGAGCGCTCTGCCGAGATCGCCATCGAGCGAGCGCTCACGTACGACCCGTCGAACGCGGAGATGCTCGCGGCTCTCGTCGAGCTGCGCCGTCACGCGCCGGCCAAGCCTCTCGTCGATGCGCTCCTGCGCCTCAGCGAGGTCTCCGCGGACGCGCTCCCGCTCCACCGCGAGGCGGTCATCGTCGCCACCGACCACGTGGGCGACGCTGGCCTCGCCAAGAGCATCGCCGAGGCCATGCTCCAGAAGTCCGAGGCGCGCTGGATCGGCGAAGGCTCGGACCCGTCGAGCGAGGCCGCGACGTTCGCTGCGTGGGCGCTCGACGTCCTCGTCCGCATCTGCCGCGAGGAGGGGGATCTCGTGCGTGTCGTCGCGCTTTGCCTCGACGGCGCGAAGCTCCCGTTCGAGCCCGCGCGTCGCCGCTCCTTGCGCCTCGCCGCGGCCGAGATCTCCGAGCCGCAGGCCGCCATCACGATCTACGAGGAGCTCTTCGGCGAGGACCCGACCGACGAGCTCGTCGGCACGCGCCTCGAGGAGCTTTATCGCAAGGAGGGGCGTCGCGCAGAGCTCCTGACCCTGCGCGAGCGTCAGATCTCCGTGGCTGACGACGCAGCCGGCCGCGTCGATCTGCGCCTCGATCTCGCGCTCCTGCTCGTCGAATCGGGCGACGCGGATCGCGCCATTGCGTCGCTGCGCAAGAACCTCGAGGAGAGCCCCTCGCATGCGCCTTCGGTCGACAAGCTCGCCGAGCTCTTCGGCGATCGTGGCGATCATGGCGCGCTCGCGGCGCTCTGGGAGGACCAGGCGGCGCGACGCGAGGCCGAGCGCGACGCCGCGTCCGCTGCCGAGCTCTGGCGAAGGGCGGCCATCATCGCCGAGACGCGCGTGGCGGATCTCGCGCGCGCGATCAGCGACTATCGCCGCGCAGCGCGCTACCGCGACATGGCCTCGCTCGACGCCCTCGCTCGCCTCTTCACGGCGCGCGGCGATCACGCGGCTGCCGCGGAGGTCCTCGAAACCATCTGCACCGACGCGCCGGCCGACGCCTCGCCGCACCCGGTCCTGCGCCTCGCCGAGGCCTACATCGCCTCGGGTGAACCTGCGCTCGCGCAGCAGCGCCTCGAGGAGGCCCAAGGACGCGTGGGTGAACCTGCGCCGCTCCGGGCCCGCCTCTCCGTCCTCTACCGCGAGGCGGAGGCTTGGGGGCCGCTCGCCGAGCTCATCGCCATCGAGGCCCAGCACACCGAGGGCGCCGCGCAACGCACCGCCCTGCTCCGCGAGGCCGCCGACCTGCACTTCTCGAAGCGGAACAAGCCCGAGGCGGCCGTCCCGCTGCTCGAGCAGGCGTCGCAGCTCACGCCCGACGATCGCGCGATCAAGCTCTCGCTTTGTGATGCGCTGAGCGCCGCGGGCCGCGCCGGCGAGGCCTCGAACATCCTTCGCCAGATCATCGACGGCTACGGAAGCCGGCGCCCGAAGGACCGCGCGATCGTGCATTACTACCTGGCGCGCGTGTTCCTCGCGTCGGGGGATCGCAAGGCCGCTCTCGCCGAGTTCGACGTCGCCCTCAAGATCGACCCGACGCACCCCGAGATCCTGCTCGCGCTGGCGCGCCTGTCCTTCGACGAGGGGCAGTTCGATCGGGCGCAACGCACGTATCGCTCGCTCCTCATGATGGTGCGGCGCCTTCGTGACGAGCAGGGCTCGCCCGCGGTCACGCGGACCGAGGTGCTCATCGCGCTCGCTGAGATCGCGGATCGTCAGGGCGATCCCGATCGCTCCGCCGAGCACGTGGAGTCGGCGTTCGAGGCCTCGCGCGAGAGCCCCGACGAGGCCGACCGGCTCGTCAAGGCCCTCCGTGGCCGTCAGAACCACGCGCTCCTCGCGCGTGCCCTCGAGCTCCGGCTCGACGGCGCGGGCGGCGACACCGCTGCGTCCGCGTCCGCGCTCGGCGAGCTCGCTTCGCTTTACGAGCAACATCTCGGTCGCGCCGAGGACGCGCTCGCGCTCTGGCTACGCGCGCTCTCCGCCAAACCCACCTCGGCGGACGCTCACCGCGCGGCGCTTGGGCTTGCTCGCCGCCTTGGTGCTGTCCCGCGTTACCTCGACGCCGTGCGTCGCCTGGTCTCCGCGGCGACGGTGGAGCCCCCGCTCGTCGACCTCCTCCTCCACCTCGGTCGTGCGCTCTCCGGTGAGGGTGGCGATGCTGCCCAGGCGGACGAGGCGTTCCAGCGCGCCGAGACGCTGCTGCTCGAGAGGCCGGGCGATCGCCGGATCCACGAGGTCTGGCGCGCGCTCGAAGCCTCGTGCGAGCAGCGCGGCGATCGCGACGGGCAGATCGCGCTCCTCGAAAAACGCATCGCAGCGGCGAGCGAGAGCGCTCCGCCCGCCGAGCTGGCCGACGGACTTTATCGCCTCGCCGAGCTTGCCCTGCGCGAGCCCGATGGCGCGACGCGCGGCGTGCCTGCGCTCGAACGAGCTCTCTCGCTCGACGCCTCTCCCGATCGCGCCGAGGCCATCTTCCGCCTCGGCCTCGAGCGCGAGGAGAACGCCGCGTTGCTCGCCCCGCTCTTCGAACGCTTCGCACGCCAGAACGAGCGCTCTCGCGCCCTCGTCGATGCGCTCGTCCTGCTCGCGCCCGAGCGTGGCGTCGACCTTTACAAGGAGGCCGTCACCGTCGCCGAGGGCCTCGGTGATGCGGCGCTCGTCGAGTCCGTCCTGCGGCGCGCGCTTGCACGCGAGGAGGGCGCCACCGACTTGTCGGACGACCTCTGGGCCCTCGTCGCGCTCGCCAAGGTGCGCGCCGCGGCCGAGGACTTTGCCGAGGCGGCGACCCTCGAGGAGCGCGCGGCGCGCGAGGCTGGCCCCGGCGACGAACGTGGCCACCTGCTCGCGGCCGCGACCATCGCCCGTGACAAACTCGGCGATCTCTCCCGCGCATCGCGGCTTTATGCCGAGCTCTTCGAGAGGGAGCCTGCCGATCGTGATCTCTGGGGACCCCTCGCCGATCTCTACCGGAGCCTCGGCGAGGACGCGGCCCTCGGACGCCTCATCGAGCAAGTCGTCCCGCTCCTCGAGACGGTCGAGGATCGCTCGCGTATGCGCCTCGAACGTGCGCGCCTCGCGCAGAAGCGTGAAGGCGGTGCGGACGAGGCGATCACGACCCTCGGCGAGCTGCTCGACGACGATCCGGCGAACGAGGAGGCGGCCACGCTGCTCTCTGGCCTGTTCGAGGGCGCGGGCCGCTTGGAGGATCTCGCCTCGCTCCTCGAGCGTCGCGTCGATCTGGCCAAGGACCGTGAGGACACGGCCTCTGTCGCGTCGCTCTCCATGCGGCTCGGTGGCCTGCTCGAGCAGCAGGGCGAGGCCGATCGCGCCCGGGACGCCTACCACGGCATCCTCGACTGGGACGCGACGAACCTCGACGCGCTGCGCGCCATCGTGCGTCTCTGCGAGAAAGCCGAGGATCTCGAGGGCCTCGGCGACGCGCTCGAAAAACTCCTCGGCGCGGAGAAGGGCGAGGCTGCGGAGGCGACTGCGCACCGGCTCTCCGCGCTGCGTGCCGAGCAGGGTGACGAGGACGGCGTCGATCGTGCTCTCGAGGCGGGCTACCGCGCGTTCCCGACGAGCACGGTCCTCGGCGTCAAGCTGAAGGAGCGCTTCGAGTCCCGGGACGACTTCCGCAAGGTCGCGGAGGTCTACCAGATCGAGGCAGAAGGCCTGACCTCGAAGGAAGATCGCGTCGGTTGTCTCCGCAAGGCCGCGGCGCTCCTGCGCGACAAGGAGCAGGATCTCCCTGGCGCCGTCGAGGTCTTGAAGCGTGGGCTCGAGATCGATCCGCTCGATCGCGCGCTCGTCGCCGAGCTCGTTGGGGCTCAAAGCGAACTGGGTGATTATCAGCTCGCGGCCGCGTCGATCGCCTCGGCTGCGGCGAACGTCGAGGGTGCAGCCGCGGTCGAGCTCTTGCTCCACGCCGCGCGCCTGCTCCTCGCCACGCCCGACGGCGCGACCGCTGCGGTCGAGCTCGTCGATGACGCTCGCCGGCGGCAACCCGACGCGTGGGAGCCCGTGATCGTGCTGGCGGAGGCGTACGTCGCGGCGGGTCGCATCGACGAGGCGCGTCCTCTTGCTGCGAATGCCGTCGCTGCGTACGAGGGCCGTCGGTCGAGGACGCTTGCTGCTGCGCTCCGCGCGCTCGCGCATGTCGAGCGCGCGTCGGGCAACGACGGCGAGGCGTTCGTCGCGCTCTCGAAGGCCTTCGACACCGAGCCCGGCAGCGCCGACATCGCGCTCGAGCTCGGACAACTTGCGGTCGATCGCAACGAGTACGACGTCGCTGCGCGTGCTCTCCGGGCCGTCACGATGATGAAGATCACGGCGTCGGGCTCGGCCGAGGGCACGACGTCGCGAGGCCGCGCGCTCGCGTATTTCCACCTCGGCAGGCTCGCGGTTTCGCAGAATGATCGCGGCAAAGCGCGCCTCTTCGTCGAGAAGGCGCTCGCGGAGGACGCGACCCTCGACGCTGCCCGCGACCTCGCCGACGAGCTCGCGAGCGACTGATCCGGCTCGTTTTTCCGCCCTTCCCGCACGACGCGCCGTGCACCACCGCGGCGCGTACCCTCCTCGCCCCGCCCAACCCTCCGCCACCTCGAGCGCCCGAATCAGCCTGTTTTCAGGCTGTTTTCGGGCTTTTTGGTGGTCCTTCTCCTCGGCTGCTCTCCCTGCTTCGGGCCCGTTCTTGGCCTGGTACAGCGAGTCTCCGCGCGAAAAATTGCTATTTCCCCCGAAGATTTCGCTTTTTTCGCGACGAACGCCGTGTATGGTTCACCCGAGTCGAGCGCGCGGCGAGGGGTCGCGCGCGACGCGTTAGCTCGGAGGAAACTGCAATGGCGACCAAGAAGAGTGCTGGGGGCGGGGCGAAGAAGTCGTTGAGCAAGAGCGCTCTGATCCAGGCGATCACCGAGGCTGCTGGGGACGAGATCTCCCGCAAGCAGGTCAAGAGTGTGCTCGAGTCTCTGGTCACGGTCGGGCACCGTGAGCTGAAGAAGTCGGGCGTCTTCACGCTGCCCGGCTTCGCGAAGTTCCGCGTGGTGAAGCGGCCTGCGACGAAGGCCCGCCAGGGGGTCAACCCCTTCACCAAGGCGCCCATGACCTTCCCGGCCAAGCCCGCCAGCAAGTCGGTGCGTGCCCGCCCGATCAAGGCGATCAAGGACGCCCTGGCCTGATCTCGTTTTTTGGGGCGGCGGTTCGCTTCGGCGTCCTGCGCCCCAAACCTCGCTGCTCTCGTCGCGACAGCAGCGCGCGACGAACGGCCACGGACCTCGTGGCCTTTCGTTTTTTGTGGCTCACGTGGACCCTTGGGTGCTCCCACGAAAGCCCGCGCTCCGCGGCGCGACCCTCTCCCGAAGAGAGAGCCGCGCTGCGAAGACCCGCGTCACTTCTTCTTCTTGTAGACCTGAACGGCCACGGGCCCCGTGCCCGTCTTCGCCATCGCGTTGACCTTCACCATCGCCGGCACCGGCCAGGGCCAGGCGTAGCAGCTCTGCTTCGCGCCGATCGACGCCGACGAACCGGCCTCCTGATCGACCGCGAGCACCGGGTTTGCCGCGAGCGCCCCGAGCGCCGGCGGCAGCGCCGTCGCCATGTCCAGCGAGAGCTGCAGGTTGACCTCCGTCACCCCGCCTGCGCCTTGCCCGATCACCGTGTAACAGAAGCCCGGCTCGAGCATCATCGTCGGCGTCGCCGCCATTTGCCCCTCGGGCACCACCATGCACAGCTGCCCACCTTCGGGCTTCATGTTCGGCGCATCCGCCCCTGCGCGACCCTGGATCATCGTGGTCAGCGCCAGCGACTGCACCGAATCACACGCCGTCACCGTGGGCGGCGGGGGCGGCGGCGGCCGGGTCGATGATGGTCGTGGTGATGTCGGTGGGTTGCGGCAGCGAGCCGGAAACACCGCCGCAGCCGGGACCGGACGCAGGGATGATGCCGCCGCCCCCGCCCCCCCCCCCCCCCCCGCCGCCCCCCCCCCCCAACGTGACGGCGTGTGATTCGGTGCAGTAGCTGGCGC
>JANMGF010000580.1:0-4364 GCA_031374535.1 Polyangium sp. (in: bacteria) | reverse complement strand
ACCGGCCGCGCGCCCATCGCCGAGCAGCTCGTCGCGCACGGCCTCTTCCTCGTCGGTGATCGCAAGCAATCCATCTACGGCTTCCGCGGCGCCGACGTCGCCGTCTTCTCGCGCATCACGGGCGAGCTTTGTGGCCCCCTCGCCCGCGAAGCCCTCGCGCTCTCCCCCGAGATCTGCGCCGATGTCGCCCGCGCCGACCTCGTCGCGCTTCGCGAAAGCCGGCGCAGCGGCGGCAAGATCCTCGACTTCGTCAACGCCTTCTCCGCCCACGACTTCCACGCCCCGGGGGATGCGCATCCTCGTGACTTCGAGGTCGTTTACGGCCCCGCCGACACCCTCGTCCCCGTCGCCGACGCTTCGGACGCAGGCACCGTCGTGCTCGTCGACGACGACGGCGCCTCTCCCGCCGACGCCGAGCCCGTCGTGCGTGGCGCCACGCGATCCATGCGTGAAGCCTTCGTCGCTGCGGCCTTCGTCGCGCGGTTCGTCCGCTCGGGCGAGGGCTCCTTCCGTGACATCGCGATCCTCGCGCGCCGCCGCCGCACCCTCCCGCTCCTCGAGCTTGCGCTCGCTCGCCTCGACATCCCGCACGTCGTCGCCGGCCGCGCCCTCTTCGACACCGCCGAGGTCCGCGACGTCGCTGCCGTGCTCCGCCTGCTCGTCGATCGCCGCGACCGCCTCGCCCTCGCCACCGTGCTTCGTGGGCCTGCCGTGGGTCTGTCCGACACCGCGCTCGCGTGGCTCAGCGTGCCGGCCGCGAGCTGGGGTGCCAAGTCTGGCGCATCCGGCACGAGCCCCCATCGTCGCGCCACGGGCCTCTCCTTGCCGCTCGAACGTTCCGACGCGCCGCGCCTCCTCCCGAGCTTGCCTGCGTGGGAGAAGCTCGGCCCTGCGGACCGTACGCGGCTCGAGGACTTCGTCCGCCGCTTCGTCGAGCTCCGCCGCGCCGCCTTGCGCCTGCACCCCGGCGAGGCGATCCGCGCGGCGGTCGCGGCCTTTGATCTCGATCGTGTCTTCGCCTCCATGCCTCGCCCCGAGATGCGGATCGGCCACGTCGATCGTCTCCTCGGCGTCGCTCGTCGTCGTGGCGGCTCGCTCCCGGGCTTCGTCCGCTGGCTCGATCGCCGCATGCGTGACGACTCCGACGAGCGCGACGAGACGAGCTTCGCCGAGGAAGAGGACGCCGTCCGTCTTCTCACGATCCACGCGAGCAAGGGCCTCGATTTTCCGGTCGTGCTCGTCCTCGACCTCGACGCCGGCGTCTCCCCGCGGCCCTCGGGCCTCCAGGTCGCCTCGCTCGGCGGCGTCAAACCCACGTTGATCCTGCGGCACCACGCCTCTCGGCCCGATCCCCTCTCGGACCTCATGCTCTCGCGCCTCGAACGTGGAGAGAGGCCCGTGCTCGACGCGCTCCGTACGCAGGCGCTCGCGCAGGCCGACGCGCTTGGACGCGCGCGTGAGCTGGCCGAGCGGCAGCGACTCACCTACGTCGCGCTCACGCGGCCGAAACGCGCGCTCGTCTTGATCGGCGTCCCCGATCCAAAGGAAGGCAGCCGCAAGCGAGCCAAGGGAGGATCCGCGTTCGAATCCCTGAAAGACGGCCTCTCGAAGCCCGCGATCAAGGACGCGATCACCCGCCGCGAACAAGCCTCGGCCTTGCTCGCGGATCCTCTCGCGCAGCCGCGTGTCGCGAAGAGTGGCGTCACCTCGCCGACGGGCCCTGCGCCGCCCTGGCCCGAGCGCCCGCCGACCCGCACGATCTCCATCGCCACCACGCCGCTCTCGCTTTTCCAGGGCTGCCCGCGTCGTTTCCGCCTGCGCCAGCTCATGGGCTTCGACGAGCCGATCAGCACCGGATACGTCGATCTCCCCGGCGATCCGGCCGCCGAAGCCGCCGAGGTCGACGCCTCTGCCGAGCTTGATCCCCGCACCCGTGGCCTCGCCGCGCACGGCGTCCTCGAACGCTGGCCCCGCGAGGCTTTTGGCCGTCCTGTCGACGTCGCCGACGTCCGCCGCCGCCTCGCCCTCGCCGGCCTCCGCCCCGACATCCCCGAGTCCGCGCGTATCGCCGAGGGCATCGCCCGTTTCCTCGACGGCCCCTACACGAAATCGATCCGCGATCAGGGCCTCCGCATGCTCCGCGAAGAACCCTTCGTCCTGACGATCGGCCTCTCCCCCGCGCCCGACGGCACCCCCCGCGCGATCGGCCTGCGTGGCGCCGTGGACTTCGTCGTCTTCCGGCCCGACGGCACGGTCGACGTCATCGACTACAAGCTCTCGCGCTCCCGCACCGACCTCTCCGTCTACGCCTTCCAGCTCCACGCCTACGCGCTCAGCATGCACCGCCGCGAGCCCGAGCGACGCATCCGCGCGGGCGTCGTTTTCCTCGCCGGCACCTCGCCCGAGCCTGTTTTCCTCGCGTCCGAGGGCGAAGACGGCACGATCTCGCGCGACGAGCACGAGCGCTTCGCCCGCGAGCTGTCGACCCTCGGCGAACGTTTCGCCGAGTCACGCTGGGCCGATCGTTTCGACCCCGTCCCCCTCGATCGCTGCCGCAAGCTGCACTGCGGGTTCGTCGGCGCTTGTTACGGACCCGAATCGACGCTCTGAGGAAGGCTAAAACTCCCCATCCGCGATCGCCCGCATGAGCTCATGCATCGTGATCGTCCCGAGGTACCGCCCATGGTGCTCGACGATCACCGGATCGTACGTCCGCCGCTCATCGCGCGACGTCGCCAACCGCAACGCCACCTCGAGGCTCATGGCCTCGTCCACGCGCAGCGGATGTGGATCCATCAGCTCCGCGATCGGCCTGCCGCTCCGACGCGTGTGGGCGATCTCCTCCAGCAAACGCTCCCGCGCAGCGAGCCCCATCACGCGCCCCTCGCAGTCCACCACGGCCAGCGCCCCGTGCACTGCCGCGCGCCGCAGCATCGAGGCCACCTCGCCCGCGGGCAAACTCGGAAGCACCGACGCATGGGATCCACGGAGAGCGCCGATCGTGCGTGGCGGCGGTTTCGTCCGTCCTTCTTGCTGGGCCCTCCGCGACGCCTGCCGCACGAGCGCCTTCACGTCCGGCGAAAGCGGCCCGAGCTCCGGCGCCGGCCTCGCGAGCAGGTAGCCCTGACCGAGCTCCACGCCACACGTCAGGAGCGCATGGAGATCCGCCTCGTCCTCGATGCCCTCGGCGATCACCTGGATCCCCGCGCGCCGGCCGAAATCCGCCAGCGATCGCACGAGATGCGCGCGCAGCGGATCGCCCGCGAGGTGCCGCACGATCGCCTTGTCGAGCTTCAAAAAATGCGGCCGCACGCGGATCAAGGCCGTCAGCGACGCGTACCCCGCGCCCACGTCGTCGAGCGCGATGCGGAAGCCCTGGCTCGCATAATGCCGCACGATCCGCTCTAACCTGTCGCTGTCGAGCACCGCCCCCGATTCGGTCAGCTCGAGGACGATCCGCGTCGGCGCGACCCCGTGCTCTTCCAGCAAACGACGCGTAAAACCCGCGCTGAATGCGGGATCGTCGATCACCCGCGGATCGACGTTCAGGAAAAACACCCCCTCGGAGGCTGCGCGCGCGAGCGTCTCGATCCCGATCTCACGGAAGCGCCGATCCACGGCCACCAGCTTCCCGTGCGCGTGCGCCACCTCGAGCAACGCTTGCGGCCCGGAGACGCCTCGCGCGTGGGCCTCTGCCGCGCCGGGCCCGAGCCGCCCCAGCACCTCGCGCCCCAGGACCTCGCCCGTGCTGAGATCCACGATCGGCTGAAAAGCCACGTGCAGGTGCTCACTCGCGAGCAGCTCGTCGAGCCACGTGCCCGCGGTCGCCACGGCGCCCGATCCCGGCGGGATCGTCCCGAGGGTTTCATCCCTCATCGCCGAAAGCGGTTCTGCGCTGCGCTCACCTGCCTGCATCGGTAGGTCGATCCTCCGCTCTGCACATAGTACCGGTTTTTTTCAGGACGGTAGCCATCTCGTTTCTTGCGTACGTACGTGCGCACCTGATCGTGTTTTTGCTCGCGTGTGCACGCTTTCGAGTCCGCTCGCCTGGCTCTACGGATCTGGAAATGAGGAGGGGGTATGGCGCGCGAACGGACTGAGCTCGAGGTGCTGGTCACGACGCCTCACGGGGCACCTGTCCAGGGGGCATCCGTCCGTCTCCTCGGCCCGCGAGGCGCCGTGGTGGGTCGAGAAATCGAGCCTGGCCTTTGTCGCGTCATCTTGTCGCGACGCGGCGATTACGAGCTCCTCGTGGATCCTGCGGCTTCGCCTTTTGATCTCAGGCCCCTCCGCACCACGCTTTTTCTCACGCCGGGCGCTTGTGGAGGTGGAAGCGTCCTCGCCGCGCTCAGCGCCGTCCAGGG
>JANMGF010000572.1:0-6438 GCA_031374535.1 Polyangium sp. (in: bacteria) | reverse complement strand
GGCGTCGATCTTGTTGCCGAGGAAATGGGAGCACCTCGAGCGCATCTACGTGCTCGGCGTGGGGACGCTCCCCGAAGACGTGATCCGCGACCCGGGGCGAACCGTAGGAGCGGCGACGGGAAAGGCCGCGGAGCCTTCGCGCGCGAGGAGTGTGTAGGCCATGAGCAAGCCCGCAAAGCGGATCGAGCTGTTTTTGAGCATCGGCGACGCCTCGTGGCCGGCCTTGAAGGCGCGTATCGAGGAGGGGATGAGTGAGCTCGGCGGGGCCTGGGTCGAGCTCTCCGTGGGCACGGATCTCGACGTCGAGGCCATGCTGGAGGAGCCGGCCACGATCCTCGTGACCTGGGATGGCCAGGAGAAACGTCGACTCACGATGCGGCTCGCGCGGGCCCGTTTCCTCGACGAGCGCGACGGCTACCTGCACTACGAGCTCGAGCTACGGCCCTCGTTCTGGTTCCTCGGCCTCGACCAGAACACCCGCAAGTTCAGAGACCTTCCGACCGAACCCATCGTCTCGAAGGTCCTCGGCGAGGGCTCCGTCGCGCACGCGTGGCGCACCACGCGGCCATCGGCGTCGCACCCCTACTGCATGCAGTACCGCGAGACGAACCTCGCTTTCGTCTCGCGTATGCTCGAGTTCGAGGGGTTTTATTATACCTTCGACCCCGACGGCGCGATGATCATCGGCGACACGTCCTCGGCCTCGCCCGAGGTCGAAGGAGGCGCCGAGTTCGACCTCATCGACGCGTCCGGCGCGCTCTCGCACGGCGATTTCGGCATCACCGCGTTCGAGCGCGGCGCGGTCGTGGGCTCGGGCAAGGCGACGGTGAACGACTACAACTGGAAGACGCCGGCGCTTCCGCTCCTCGCCTCGGCCACGGGCGCGCGCGACACCTTCCTCGAGGTCTACGATTACCCCGTCGGTTATCGGGATCCGGGCACGGGACAGACCCTCGCGAAGCTACGCGTCGAGGCGCTCTGCGCGGAAAAACGGTTCGTCGAGGGCACGAGCACCGTCCTCGGGTTCACGCCGGGCCGGATCTTCTCGTTCACCCACGAGGAGGCCATGAGCTTCAGCGGGCGGTATTTGCTGGTGCACGTCGAGCACAGCTATCGCGTCGAGGACGGCATCGTTCACTACGAAAACACCTTCCGCGCCACCCCCGCGGACGTGCCTTTCCGGCCCGCCGTCGTCACGCCGCGCCCCGAGATCCAGGGCAACCACACCGTGATGGTGCGTGGCCCCGTGGGCGAGGAGATTCATACGGACGCGTACGGACGCGCGAAGGTGCAGTTTCACTGGGACCGCGAGGCCAAGGGCACGGACGAGGACTCGCGCTGGATCCGCATGGCGCAGGAGATCTCGACCTCGATCGCGCTCTCGCGTGTCGGCTGGGAGATCAGCGTCGGCTACATCGACGGCGATCCGACGCGGCCGATGGGCCTCGCGCGGCAGATCAACGGCCAGATGGTCCCGATGTATAGCCAGCCCGCCTTCAAGAACCGGATGACGATCCGCACCGAGACGTACCCCGGCAAGGCGGGGTTCAACGAGATGCGCATGGAGGACTCGCAAGGCTCCATGACGATCGACTGGCACGCCCAGAAGGACTGGAAAAACGTCATCCGCCACGATCGCAACGAGACCATCGGGCAGAACCTCACGGTCTACGTCGAGAAAGAGTCGAGCCGTACGGTCGAGAAGAACCAGACGATCGACATCGGGGCCGACCAGACGCGCACCATCGGCGGCGACGTCGTGGACAAGGTGGAGCTCGACCGGACGCATTCGATCGGCGGGAACGAAGCCATCACGGTCACCTCGGGCGCCGATCTCTCCGTGACGGGCAACAACGTCGAGTCGGTGGGCGGCTCGCGCATCACGCGCGCGGGCAACGACGAGAACGGCGCGATCGACCGCGCGATCCAGGAGTCGTTCACCCGCGTCGTGGGCGGCGCGCAGATCGCCATGGCGGGGGGCTCGGTCGCGCACGAGGGCGGCGAGCTGCTCATCGAGTCGGCGTCCGGCTCGAAGCTCACGATCGCCACCGAGCAGAGCATCAAGCAGGCCGTCACGGGGCGCCTCGGCACCTTCGTGAGCGGGTTCGTCCTGCGCAAATCGCTGAGCGACATGAGCGTGTCGGCGAAAAAGACGACGGTGGACGTCGGCGCCTCGGCGATCTTCCGATCGGCCGAACGGATGGAGCTTCGTAGCCGCGAGATCGAGCTCGTCTCGTCGGCCTCGATCGCGCTCCAGGCCGGCGGACTTTCGATCGAGATGACCCCGGGCAGCGTGACGATCACGGGGCCGCTCAAGCAGCAGAGCGGCACGAAGATCACCGTACGCGGGAACCCCGAGAAGCTCACGCCCTGAGGAGATCCAGCGATGGAACTGTCATTCGCCGAGCTTACTGTGCAGGGGATCGAGGTGCGCCGCGTGCTCTCGATGCGCGGAGAGGAGGCGCTCTCGACGTTGTTCCGGTACGACGTCGAGGCGGAGATCGAGCTGCCTCTCCCCGACGTGGACGCGGTGATCGGCGCCGAGGCGACCCTCACCCTGCGGGATCAAGCCTACCGCGAGCGTGTCGTCACGGGCGTCGTCGCCGAGGCGAGCGCTCGGTCCTTCGACAACGACCGCGGACGCATGACGGTCGTCCTCCGACCCATGATGTGGCGGCAATCGCTCACCCGCGATTGTTATGCGCTGCAAGACGTCGACGTGAAGAAGATCGTCGACGACGTGCTCGCCGACTTCACGGGCAAGTACCGCTGGGCCCTCACGCGTAGCTACCCCGAGTATCCGTACCGCGCGCAGTACCGCGAGGACGACTGGACCTACGTGAGCCGCGTCCTCGAGGAGGAGGGGATCCATTACTGGTTCGATCACGAGGCCGGCTCGATCGCGGTGTTCGCGGACGACTCGACCGTGGCGCCGGACATGCCCGGCGGCGCGCTCCTCCCCTGGGTGCGCGAGAGCGCGCTCCAGCCGAAGCAGGACGCAGTGACCGAGCTCGGATCGACGAGCGCGGCGTCGACGGGGCGCTTCGCGGCAAAGTCGTACGACCTCAAACGGCCGCTGGTGCCGATCCAGGCGAAGACGGGCGCGGGCAAACACGAGGTCTACGACGCGCCGGGCGGGGGCACGGGGATGGAGGCCATCCTCGAGGCGCGCGTGAAGGATCAACGCGACGCGAACGTGGCCTCACGCGCGGGCGTGGCGGGGCTCTCGACGAGCGTTCGTCCCTTCCCGGGCGTCGTGCTCGAGGTGGACGGGCATCCGGTCGGCAAGATGAACGCGCGGTACCTCGTGACCCGCGTGAAGGTGCAGGGAAACATGCACCAGCCCTGCTCGACGCAGTTCGACGCGATCCGCGCCGAGGTGCCCTTCCGCCCGCTGCGCCTCACGCCGGAGGCGAAGCAGGCGGGGCTCCAGCTCGGCCAGATCGTCGGTCCGGAGGGGCAGGAGGTGCACCCGGACGAGCTCGCGCGGGTGCGGACGATCCTGCACTGGGACCGGCTCGGGCCACGCAACGAGAAGGGCGGCACGTGGATGCGCGTGGCGCAACGCGCAGCCCCGGGATCGATGCTCTTCCCGCGCATGGGCTGGAACGTCGCGACCTTCAACGAGGAGGGCGGCGTCGACGCGCCGAGCGTGATCTGGCGCATCCACGACGGCGAGCGCCTGCCCGAGTACAAGCTGCCTGGGAACATGACGCGTGTCGTGTGGAAGACGGCCACTGTGCCCGCGGACGGCACGGCGAACGAGATCTACCTGGAGGATCGATCGGGCGTGGAGGAGATGTTCATCAACGCCTCGCGCGACATGACCTACAAGATCCTCGACGCGAAATACGAGACCACGCAGAACGACTCGACGCGCACGGTGGGCGTGAACCACGACCTCACGATCAACGACTCGCTCGACGAACGCGTGGTCCTCGATCAACGCATCGGCATCGGCGCCAACGAGACGCTGACGGTCTCCGGCATGCGGATGGCCACCGTCACCGGCAACCACAACGAGACCGTGGGCGGCTCGCGCACGATCCAGGTCGGCGGCTCGCACAGGACCACGATCAACGGAGATCGCACGCTGATCGTGGGCGGCTCGCTCATCGAGATGACGCCCAACAACATCAACCTGCGGGCCCGCGACGCGGTGACGGTCGTGGGTGGCAGCGTGATCAAGATCGCGGGTGAGGACATCTCCGAGGCGGCGCGCAAGGACTCGCTGCAGGTCATCGGGGGATCGAAGATCGAGACCACGAAGAAGGATCGCGCGCTCGACGTCGACACCGAGTGGAAGGAGACCGTGGGCGGCTCGATCGTCTGCGTGTCGAACGACAAGTACCTCGACAACGCCGACACGACGGCGACGTGGACCGTGGCTGCCTCGGTCCTCGGCAGCGCGCCGGTCGTGCACATCGAGGCCGTGGAATCGATACGTTTCACGTGTGGAGACAGCGTGCTCACGTTGACCCCGACCTCGATCACGCTCACCACCCCGAACATCGACCTGTCCGGCGCGACGCTCGACGCCGATAGCGCGATCATCGAGCACAACTGAAGGAGGCGCCGTGGCAACCGAGGATCCGGTCCTTTATTTCATCGAACTCGGCGGCGCGACCTACCGGGTGACGACGGTCTCCGGCGAAGAGGCGCTCTCGCGCACGTACCGCTTCGAGATCACGCTGCACGTCGAGCCCGACGATCCGCTCGATCCCGAGGCGGTGGTCTTTTCGGACGCGGCGTTGGTCCTCGCGCGCGAGGGCAACCAGCGGCGGATCCAGGGCGTCGTGACCCGCGTGAAGCGCGCCGCGACGCGGAAGGGCAACGCGGGCACGGGCCGGGTCACGCTGGTCTTCGAGCCGCGCCTCGCCACGGCGCGCCATCGCGTCGACATCCGGATCTTCCGCGACAAATCCGCGCCCGAGATCGTGACCGAGGTGATCAGCGCGCACGGCGTCACGGTGGAACAACGCCTCGTCGGCTCGTACGTCAAGCGCCCTTATTGCGTGCAGATGCGCGAGTCGGACCTCGACTTCGCGGCGCGTCTCCTCGAGGACGAGGGCATCTTCTACGTCGTCGACGACGAGGGCCGTTTGGTGCTCGGCGATTTCACGAGCGCCTACGTCGACGGCGCCGGCTCGCTCGCGTTCCACCACGACTCGGGGCTCCACGGGCAACGCGATTCGGTCTACGAGGTCGGCTGGGCCGGCCGCGCGACGCCGGGCAAGGTCTCGCTCCGTGATTTCAACCCCGAGCGCCCGCGCCTCGACATGGACGTCTCGGCCAAGGGTCCGACGCCGTGGGGGCCCGAGTGGTACGATTATCCGGGCGAATACGAGCTGCCCGCGCAAGGCCAGGCCAAGGCGAACCTCCGCGCCCAGGCGCTCACGTGCGTGAAAAAACGTCTGGCGGGACGAACCACGGCGCCGCGTACGATCACCGGCGGCCTCTTCACGCTCGTCGACGCGCCGCCGGGCGTGGACGACGGCGAATACGTCGTGACGAAGATCTCCCACGCCTGGGATCGGGCCGCGTCCGCATTTTCGCTTGCTTTCGAGGCTTTGCCCGGGAGCACGGTGTATCGGCCGCTGGTCGATACCTACGTCCCGACGCTGCCGAACCCGCTCACCGGTTTCGTGACGGGGCCCGCGGGCGCCGACATCTACACGGACCCCTGGGGCCGCGTGAAGGTGCATTTCCCCTGGGATCGATTGCAGCCGAAGGACGATAACTGCTCGCATTGGATCCCCGTTTTGCAGGACAACACGGGCCGCTCCTCGGCGATGCCACGCACGGGCTGGGAGGTCGTTTGCCAGTTCCTCGAGGGTGATCCGGACAGGCCCGTCGTCCTCGGGCGCGTCTTCAACGCGGCCGATCCTTTCATGGAGGAGCTGCCGCTGCGCAAGATGCGCACCTCGCTGCAATCGTTGAGCTCGCCCCGCGAGCCGGACGGGCGCACGGGGTACAACATGATCCGCTTCGACGACATGGCCGGCGCGCAGGAGATCCACGTCCACGCGCAGAAAGACCAGAACATCGTCGTCGCCAACGATCAGGACGAAAAGGTGGGCGCCGCCGAGGCGCGCCTCGTCAAGGGCAACGAGGCCATCCGGATCGGATCGAACGAGACCGTCACCGTCACCAATGACGCGGTCGCGAAGGTGGACGGCAACCAGACCGTGTCCATCGGCGCAAACCGGACGGTGAACGTCACGGGCAAACACACCGATACGGTCGAGAAAGACCACACGATGACCGTAGGCGGCACGCACATGCGTGACGCGCACGCGGACGAGAACCTCGCCGTGGAGAAGAACCTCACGGAGCTCATCTCGGGCCTCGTCTTCGAGCAGACGGGCAAGTCGAACGCGCTCACGGGCGGCGAGACCTCGGTGCTCGTCGTGGGCGGGTCGATCATCGAGATCGCCA
>JANMGF010000559.1:0-9036 GCA_031374535.1 Polyangium sp. (in: bacteria) | reverse complement strand
GGCATTGCTTCAGGACCTGGCCATAACAATCGACGACCGCCGTCAGGTCGTTCGAACACGTATCGTCGCAGGTGGCGCCGCCGTCGGTGTTGATGATGTCGCCGCCCTCGCCGCCGTTGCCCCCCGTGCCTCCAGGCCCACCCGGCCCCGTTCCGGCGCCCGACGCCTGGGGGTCACGGTACGAGTCGGTGCACGCGGCATAAGCCGTGGCTGCGAGGAGCGCCGAGATCACGAGCGTGACGTTCGACGCCCAGCTGGACTTTTTCACGCAAACCTCCCTTTTCGGCAATCGGTCACGAGGGTACCACGAGCAGCAGGCTGCGGTACGGGGACCAACCCCGACTGCCTTCGCGCTGGACCGGACGAACGGCCTTGCGAATCTTGGCTCCGCGCGGAACACACGCAGCAAGGCCGGATCAATACGTCCATTCGAAGCGTCCGTTCCTTTCCGTTTCGCGGCTCACATCGGACCGCTTGCCCGCTCGGCGAACGGACGGCCTCGTGGCCGAAAGCTCCCGGCAGCACCGACGAAGCACGTCGGCTGGTGTGTCGAACCCTGTGGATGGTAAGTAACGGATCCATCCTAGCGGACGTCGAAAAGCGCCGTCAAGGCCCGCGGAGCCTGCGCCTCGCGGAGATCCTGCTGTGTGCGGACGCGTGGGCCGCACCATGCCAACGGCACGCGCCTCGGCCAGGGGTTATCGGCGCTCAATCGTCCATCGGCTCGAAATCGGCCTTCGTCGCGCCGCAATCAGGGCAATACCAGTCGGTCGGGAGATCCTCGAACGCCGTGCCGGGCGCGACACCGGTGTCCGGATCACCCGTCGCCGGATCGTAGACATGCGAGCAAACGATGCAGCGATATTTCTTTTGCTTCATGACTCCCTCGCGAAGGCCGCCCTTATAACCTCGACCCGACACAAAGGGTAGCCTCGTGGGACGTCACCGCTCCCACGCCGCGCCAAGAAGCGCGCCGGGCGACCCGCCGATTGCAAGACGGGAGAAAACCGACGATCTTTCGAACACCAACGAAGGGTCTGCATGGTCCTCAGCAACACGCTCCCCTGGCTGGCCATCTTCCGCATGCACGCGCCGCATCTCGGCGTGGTGTTCGCGGTGGCGCTCGGCCTCCACCTCGCCGACGTCTTGCTCGACGTGCGTTTGCCCTTTTCGCCGACGCCGTTCTCGATCGTCGGCGTGGCGCTCGCCATCTTGCTCGGCTTCCGGAACAACGCCTCGTACGACCGCTGGTGGGAGGGGCGCAAGCTCTGGGGCGGGATCGTCAACGCCTCGCGCGCCCTCGCGAGGCAAACGACGACGCTCCTCGAGCCGGGCATCACCGAGCCCATCGCCAAGGAGACGGCCGGCGACGACAGCCTCGTCGCGGCGCTCCAGAAGGAGATCCTCTACCGGCACATCGCGTACGTGAGCTCCCTGCGCGCCGTCCTGCGCCAGCAAAACGTGCTGGAGGGCCTCGAGCCGCTCGTGCCCGCGGAAGAGCTCGCCGCCCTCGCAGCCCAGAAAAACGTGCCCGTCGCGCTGCTGCAAACGAATGGCGAGCGAATCGCGTTCGCGCGCAGGGCGGGCCTGCTCAGCGAGGAGCGGCTCGCGCGCATCGACGCCACGCTGGTCGAGCTCATCGGCCTGCAAGGCGGCTGCGAGCGCATCAAGAACACGCCGATCCCCGCGGGATATCGCGTCTTCACGCACCGCAGCGTGCGCGCCTACTGCTACCTGCTCCCCTTTGGCCTCGTCAAGCAGCTCGGCGCGCTCACGACGGTCGTGGTGATGGCCGTCTCGCTGGTCTTCCTCGTGCTCGACACGATCGGCAGGCTGCTCGAGGACCCGTTCACCACGGGCCCCAACGCGCTCCCGCTGACCAGCATCACCCGCAACATCGAGATCAACCTGCGGCAGGCGCTCGGCGAGACGGATCTGCCACCCGCCATCACGCCGACCGCGCTGGGCAAGAGCCTCATCCTGCTTTGATACGCGCCCGAAGTTTCTCGAACGACCCAGGAAGGACCGACATTTTCGATGAGCACGCCCCAAGGCACGCCCGAACCGAAGGCGCCGATGTCACCGACGGATTCCGCTCCGGTGCGGCTCCTGCGGACAGGCTGGATCACGGAGGTCCGGCGAACGGAGAGCGGGATCGCCACCGTGCAACCCTCGTTCGTCGTCTCGCAGGGCCGCCTCGTGGAGCTCGTCGACGTGCGCGACGAGGAAGAGCTCCAGGGCGCCCTCGGGCACGTCCCAGGCGTCCGCTGGGTGCCGACCAAGGACATTACGCGTATCGCGGACATCATGCCGCCTAGCGCGTTCGTCGTGGTGATCTCGCGGTCCGGCGACCGATCGGCAGCCGCCGCGAAGGTGCTCGAGGAGCGCGGCATGAAGTTCGTGGCCTCGATGGCGGGCGGCATGCTCGCGTGGAGGAACGCGGGGTACGCAACGACACGTGACGGATCGTTTCGAGAACGTACGATCGAGACGCTCGCCTGGAATCCGGCCGCTTACGCAGCCCCGCCGTCCACCGAGGGCGCGGCGAGGCCCCTCGAGCTCGGCGAGATCCAGGGGCACGTGGGAGATCCCCGCTCGGTGCGCTGGGTGAAGATGTCCGCGTTCCTCACGCACGGGAGGCTCTCGTGTGTCGATGGCCGCGACGATCACGGCGTCGTGGGCACGCCGGGGGGCGACGCGGGGGAGCTCTTGCTGGCGCTCGCCGCGACCGAGCTCGTCACGGGCAGGCCCATCGGTCCACGCACGCTGGCATCCCTCCTCGAGAGGTACCTCGACACGTTCGGGCACCTCTATCTGCACACGGACACGCACGCGCTGAACCGGCTCATCCTCGCGATGCGTGAAGATCCGCGCCTCGCCGACGAGCTGCCGCCGCGCGAGACGCAAGGGCCCGGCTGGCGCAAGTACATGGCCCGGCCGCCCGAGCACGTGCAGCGTTTGATCCTGGAGCACCTGGCCGAGCCCGATCACATCGGCTGCGGCCATCTGCGGCTCATGCTCCAGAACGGCGAGGAGTACGGCGTGCGCCAGGATCTCGTGCGCGCGTTCCTGCATGCGTACTACACGATGCGCTGGAACGGCTCGACGGAGGCCGAGTTCGTGGTGCTCGGCGGAGGCCACCAAGAGGGCGCGGTGGTGAGCGTGCGCCTGGCCGAGGAGGTGTATCCGTTCACGCTCGTACCGCTACTCTCGCCGGCCTGCGGCGCGACGCAGATGTTCGTGGCGCACCCCGACGTGACCTCGTTCCTGCGCCGCCAGATCGCCGCCTTCATGACCATGCAGAAGGAAACGGGCCTCGTGCGCGCGGATCGCCTGCGTCTTTACGAGCGGATGACGGTGCTCGGCGAGCGCCAGCTCAACGCCACGCTGGGCCGCCTCGCGAAGGGGCTGCCGCACTTCGTCGTCCGCTTCGAGGACGACCAGTCCTTCGGCGTGTTCTGACGACCTAGCCCGCCAAGACTTCCCGCAACGAATCCTCGAGCGCCCCGCACACCTCGTCGACCTGCGCCTCCGTCATGCGCGGGAAGAGCGGGAGCGTGAGCTCGCGGGGGGCGAGCGCGTCCGTGCGTGAGAGGCCCTCCCGGCGCACGCGTTCCGTGGCCCCGTGGAACGTGAAGCCGTGGATCGGCGGGTAATGCACGCTCGTCTGGATCCCACGCGTTTTCATCGCGCCCATCACTGCCTCGCGCGGCGTGCCCTCGGGCAGGAGCACCGGCATGATGTGGTACGCGCTCTCCCCCACCCCGCGCTCCGAAAAGTCGCGGAAAGGGAGCCCCACGGGGCCCCTCGGGCTGGAGACGTCGGCGAGCCGCTCGTGGTACCGCGTCACGATCACGCGCCGCATGCGGTTGCCCTCTGCGAGCCGACCGAGCTGCACGAGGCCGATGGCGCTGCGGATCTCGTCGATGCGGTAGTTCTGCCCCGCGAGGACCACGTCGTACGAGAAGGCGTGCCCCTTGTGGCGATCGAGCGTGAGTGTCGTCATGCCGTGGGATCGCAGGAGCTTGCAGCGCTGGCGGAGCTCGTCCGTGCGCGCGGCGATCGCGCCGCCCTCGCCCGTCGAGAGGTTCTTGTTCGAGAAGAAGCTGTAGCAGCCGACGTCGCCGAGGGTGCCGAGCGCGCGGCCCTTCCACGTCGCGAGCGGCGCGTGTGCCGCGTCCTCGATCACCGCGATGCCGTGCCGATCGGCAATCGCGAGGATCGCGTCCATGTCGCACGGGTAGCCGGCGTAATGCACGACCGCGATGGCCTTCGTGCGTGGCGTGATCTTCCGCTCGACGTCCGCGGGATCGATCGTGAGATCGTCCGGGCCGATCACGTCCGCGAGCACCACGTCCGCGCCCGTCGTGAGCGCGGCGTTGGCCGTGGCCACGAACGTGAGGCTCGGGCAGATCACCTCGTCGCCGGGGCCCACGCCCACGGCGAGGTAGGCGAGGTGCAGCGCCGCCGTGCAGTTCGTCATGGCGAGCACGCCCGTCGTGCCGAACGCCTCGCCGAGCGCGCGCTCGAACGCCTGCGTGCGTTCGCCCATCGTGAGCCAACCCGAGGCGACGACGCTCGCCGCTGCCTCGGTCTCTTCAGGGCCGAAATGAAGGTCGCAGAGAGGGATCTTCCACATGGGGCACAGGGGGGTTTGGGGGCGTAGCTCGGCTCGTCCGAGCGGAGCCCCCGAGCGTCAAGGGGGGTTTGGGGGCGTAGCTCGGCTCGTCCGAGCGGAGCCCCCGAGCGTCAAATGGCGTATTCGTCGGGGCGATAGTCGGCGATGCGCTCGAGGACGTAGGCC
The DNA here is from genome assembly GCA_031374535.1 of Polyangium sp. (in: bacteria). Taxonomy (GTDB): domain Bacteria; phylum Myxococcota_A; class Polyangia; order Polyangiales; family Polyangiaceae; genus Polyangium. Next base: position 4,232 of record JANMGF010000559.1, on the reverse strand, counting down.
CACGTCTTCGCGAGCCCCTCCTCGAGGGTCACGCGTGGCTCGTATCCGACGAGGTCCTTGGCCTTGCGGTTGTCGGCGAGCAGGAGCTCGACCTCGCTCGCGTCGGGCCGCACGCGCGCGTCGTCCGTCTCCAGGCGGGCCGGCTTGCCCGTGATCGTGAAGATGAGCGCGGCGAGCTCGCCCATGGAGATCGTCCGGCCGCTGCCCACGTTGATCACGTGCCCGAGGGCGCGATCGCTCGCGCCGATCGCCAGGAATCCCGCCACGGTGTCCTCGACGAAGTTCAAGTCGCGTTTCGGCCGCGTGCTGCCGACACGCACGACGTCGCGGCCAGCGGCGAGCTGCTTCATCACGCTCGGGATGAACGCGCGCGACGACTGGCGCGGGCCGTACGTGTTGAAAGGGCGGATCGTGGCGACGGGCGTGCCGAAGGAGAGGAAATAACTCTCCGCGAGTTTGTCTGCGCCGATCTTCGTCGCCGAGTAAGGCGACTGCCCCGTGAGCGGATGGGCCTCGTCGATCGGCGCATACCGCGCCGATCCGTACGTCTCGCTCGTGGACGTGTGCACGACGCGGGCGCCGTGCTCGCGCGCCGCCTCGAGCACGTTCAAGGTCCCCGACACGTTCGTCGCGACGTACTGGTGCGGCGCGACGTACGAGTACGGGATCCCGATCAGCGCGGCGAGGTGGAAAACCACGTCCGCGGCCCGCACGAGCTTGCTCACGCACGCGCCATCCTCGACGTTGCCGAGCATGACCTCGACGTCGCCGAGCACGCCTCGGGGGACCCGATCGAGGTGGCCACGCTGCGAGCTCGATGTGTAGCGGACGAGCGCGCGGACGCGGGCGCCCTCGCGTACGAGGGCTTCCACGAGGTGGCTGCCGATGAAGCCCCCCGCGCCGGTCACGACCACGCGTTTGCCTGCGTAAAATGAGCTCGCTTCCATCACGCCCGCGCTCGCCGTCACTTGATGATGATGTCGCCGGCCGGCGCGCCCGCGCCTTCGGTCGTGCCCTTCTCACGGTGCACGCACAGGCCCTGCTTGCAGTAACTCTCGGGCGCCGTACGACACTCGATCTTCGGCTCCTCGCACTGGCCCTTCTTGTAGTTCTCGGCCATCGGCTTGATCGTGTCGAGCGTCGACCCGCTCACGGGCTTGGCACAGCCGGGCCAGGCGCTCTGCGTGCACTCGGCGTCGGTGTTGCAGTGCTGCGCCTTGTTGAGCAGCTCGAAGGCCTCTCCCCGGATCTTGTCGCACTCCTTCGTCTCCATCTTGCTCGAGCATCCGAGCGACACGAAGAGGGCCAAAAAGGCCAGGGCTCCCAGGCGACCGAAACGTTTCATCGGCTCCGTCCTTTCCGTAGCTTTTTGCCTTGCTACCACGGCTCGGCGCGCCCGTCTTGGTCGTGCAAAAACGCCCCGCTCGCACGCGCGCCCGAAGCCGAAAAATTACGCCGCGCGATTCCCCCTCGGCCGCTCGCCTGGGCCCTCGGCTTGACGTAGCCCGAGGGTTGCATGGAAAGGCTGCGCGTCCTCACCCTCAATATCTGGAATCAGAAGGGCCCCTGGGAGCGGAGGCTCGAGCTCATCCGCGAAGGGATCCAGCGCCTCTCGCCGGACGTCATCGGGCTGCAAGAGGTCATCCTCTACAACAACGATCGCACCCAGGCCGACGAGATCCGCGAAGGGCTCGGCTACGACGCCGCCTTCGGCATGGCCCACGATCTCGGCGACGGCATGCACTTCGGCAACGCGGTCCTCTCGCGTTTCCCGATCGAGAGGCGATCGGTGCACCCGCTGCCCACGGCCGGCGACGAGGAGCGTCGCGCGCTCCTCCACGCGCGGATCCGCACACCCGCGGGGCTCTTGCCGTTCTTCGTGACGCACCTCAACTGGAAGTTTCACGACGGCGTCGCGCGCGAGGCGCAGGCCGTCTCGATCGCCGAACACGTGATGCACGAAGCGCCCATCGGCGCCGATCTGCCCGCGGTGCTCGTCGGCGACTTCAACGCGGTGCCGAGCTCGGCCGAGATCCGTTTCCTCCTCGGGCTCCAGTCGCTCGGCGGCAAGAGCGTGCACTTCACCGACTGCTTCGAGCACACCGGCGCGTCTCCTGGCTACACGTTCGACTCGATGAAGAACCCTTACGCAGCCCTCACGCACGAGTTCCCGCGCCGCATCGACTACATCCTCGTGCGTGGCCCCGAGCTCGGCACGGGCCGCGGCAAGCCGATCGTCTCCGAGGTCGTCCTGACGGAGATGGTGGACGGCGTCGCGCCCTCCGATCATTACGGGGTCTTCGCCGAGATCGGCGTGCGCGAGGTTGGCAAGCGCTTACTGTAGAGTCGAACGCATGCCGAACGCCCCTCGACGGGGAGGACTCGTCGCCACCAACGCGCTCGACCTCGTCGGGGGTACGCCGCTCTGCCGTCTCGGCCGCGTCTCGCCCGAGGGCGGCGCGACGATCTGGGGCAAGCTCGAGTCGCAGAACCCCACGGGCAGCGTGAAGGATCGCGCCGCGCTCGGCATGGTTTTGCGGGGGGAGCGCGACGGCGTGCTCGGCCCGGGCGCGACGATCGTCGAGGCGACGAGCGGCAACACGGGCATCAGCCTGGCCATGATCGCGGCCGTGCGTGGCTACCGGTGCGTCGTCGTGATGCCCGAGGACATGAGCCTCGAGCGGCGTTACATCCTGCGCGCGTACGGGGCCGAGATCGTGCTCACGCGGGCCGCGCTGGGCATGGCCGGGGCCGTGGAGACGGCGCGCGCGCTCGCCGCGAAGACCCCCGGCGCGTGGATGAGCCACCAGTTCGAGAACCCCGCGAACCCCGACGCCCACGCCGAGGCCACGGGGCTCGAGATCCTGGAGCAGACCGGCGGCGAAATCGGGGCCTTCGTGGCGGGCGTGGGGACCGGAGGCACGCTCACGGGTGTGGGTCGCGTGTTACGCGAGGCGCTCTCCGATCGCGTGCGTATCGTGGCGGTCGAGCCGTCCGCGAGCGCGGTCCTCTCGGGCAAACCGCCTGGTCCGCACGGGATCCAGGGAATCGGCGCGGGGTTCGTCCCGCCGCTCCTCGATCGATCGCTCTTCGACGAGATCGTGACCGTGGCGGACACCGCGGCCGAACGGATGGCGCGGCGGATCGCACGCGAGGAAGGTCTTCTCGTAGGCCCGAGCGCGGGCGCGAACGTACACGCCGCCGCGGAGATCGCGCGACGCGTGCGTGGCCCCGTGGTCACGATCCTCTGCGACGCCGGCGAGCGTTACCTGTTCTGAGGAGGAGCCCCTATCGTTGGGGCTCCAATCATTTGCCCTGAAACGAAGGCTCCCGCTTCTCCATCCAGGCCATCACGCCTTCCGCGCAGTCGGCAGACTGGAGGAGCTTCACCTGCCCCTCCTTCTCGCGATCGAGCGCCTCGTCGATGGTGCTGCCGAGGCTCGCGCGGACGGCGCGCTTGATCTCGGCGTAGGCGAGCGGCGGGCCCTTCGCGAGGCGGGCGGCGAGCTTCATCGTCTCCGCGCGGAGCTCCGCCGAAGACGGCAGCACGTGGTTCACGATGCCGAGCGAAAGCGCGCGCTCGGCCGGGACGCGATCACCCGTCAGCATGAGCTCCATCGCGCGTCCGAGCCCGATGAGGCGCGGCAGCCAGAACGAACCTCCGCCGTCGGGCATCAACCCGATCTTGACGAAACGCTCCTCGAAATAAGCGTCCGTGCCGACCATCCGGAGATCACAAGCGAGCGCGAGGTCGCATCCGAAGCCCACGGCGGGGCCCTCGACCATCGCCACGAAGGGCTTCGGCGCGTCGATGATCGCGCGGATGATCCCGTGGTAACGCTTCATGATCCCCTCGAAGCCGCCCGCGGCCTGGAGGCTCTCCATCGCGTTCTTCAGATCCGCGCCTGCGCAAAACGCGCCGCCCGCGCCCGTGAGCACCACGGCGCGCACCGAAGCGTCGGCGCCGAGGCGCGGCAACGTCTCGAGCAAGCCCCCGAGGAGCTCCCCATCGAGGGCGTTCTTCGCTCGGGGTCGGTTCAACGTGACGACGGCGACGGGGCCTTCGTGCTCGACCAGGAGGACCGGTTCGCTCATGCGCTCTACCTACCCGATTTCTTGGACTCCTCCCAGTAGACGTCGAGCTCCTCCAGCGTGAGGTGGTCCTCCCCGCCAGGATCGGGCCAGCCGCCGTGGTGCTCGCGCACGCGGGCCTCGACGTGGTCGAAGCGGCG
>JANMGF010000558.1:0-3687 GCA_031374535.1 Polyangium sp. (in: bacteria) | reverse complement strand
CGACGTAATTGGTCAATTTGGCCAAACCATGGGCCTCGATGTGGCCGAGCGCCCAGGCGAGGGCCATCTCGCCGTGCCGGTGGTGGTGGCCGTAGGTCTCGCCGTCGGTCGCGATGTGGACCATTTGCGGGAAGGTGCGTTTGCCGTCGAAGGCCGAGGCGAGCCGGCCCGCGAAATGCTCGCCGTTCGAGAGGAGGCGCTCGAAGGCGACGGCCTGGGAGACGGGGCCGTCGTAAAAGAAAACGGCAATCGAGCGGCCCGAGGGGAGCTCGACGCGATACGCCATCGACGGGTCGATGCGGCCGCCGCGGACGTCGATCCATTCCTTGCCGCCGATGCGGCGGACATGCGCGGCCTGGCGGGGGGCGAGGACGGTGAAGGTGATGCCCTCGGCCGCGAGGACCTCGAGCGTCTCGGTATCGACGGCCGTTTCAGAGAGCCACATGCCCTCGGGTTTGCGGCGGAAGCGATGGACGAAATCGGCGATCCCCCAGCGAACCTGGGTGACCTTGTCGCGCAGGTTCGCGAGCGGCATGATGAGGTGGTTGTACGCCTGCGCCATGGCCGAGCCATGCCCGCCAAAGCGGCGCGCGCTCGCCTCGTCCGCCGCGAGGATCGCGCGGTAGGTCTGCTTCGCGTGCTGCTCCATCCACCCGAGGAGCGTGGGACCGAAATTGAAGCTGATGCGCGAATAGTTGTTCACGATCCGCGCGATGCGGTCCTCGCCGTCGAGGACACGGGCGGCCGCGTTTGGCGCGTAACACTCGGCCGTGATGCGCTCGTTCCAGTCGTGCCAGGGCGCGGCCGAGTCCTGCTGCTCGATGGCCTCGAGCCAGGGGTTTTCCCGGGGAGGTTGATAAAAATGACCGTGGACGCAGACGTACCGCTCGGCAGCCTTCATCGGACCCTCACGTAAAGCGCGGCCTCGGAGGGGCCGAGGGAGACACGGACGAGGCCGGTCGACATGATTTCCTCGGGAGCTCGTCCATCGGCGCCGCCAAAGCGGGGCTCGGTGGAAACGAGCGACCTCTTCCACGTGCCGGAGGGCACGGGCAAGGTGACGGTGACGGGGTGGTCGCCGAAATGGTACATCACGAATACCTCGGAGTCGCGGTTCCAGCGCCGCGCGTAGAGAAGGCGCTCGTCCTCGAAGGCGACGGCCTGCCGCCCACCCTCCGGGCCGAAGGCCGCGATGTCGCGCCTCGCCCGGAGGAGCTCCTTGTACCACGCGAGGAGCCGCGCGTGATCGCCCGACGTGCGGAGACCAAAATCGAGCTTGGCGCTTCGGAACGTGGCCTCGTCCTGGGGATCGAGGGGTTCTTCCCTGGTTCCCAGCCGAGCCATCTCGTCCGCGCGGCCCTTCCGGACATTCGCTACGAGCGTGGGATCGCCGTGGCTCGTGAAATAAGGAAACGGCGCGGTCTCCCCGTATTCTTCACCCATGAAGAGCAGGGGCAGGAAGGGCGAGAGCAGGACGACGGCAGCCGCGAGTTTTTGCTTTTCGAAGGAGACACGCGCGGAGATACGCTCGCCGTGGGGGCGATTGCCGACCTGGTCGTGGTTCTGGACGAAAGCGACGAGGCGCCGCGGGTCGACGCCGGCGGCCGGCCGGCCACGGCGGCGTTGCCTGTATTTCGAGGTTTCGCCGGTGAAGGCGAAGTTCTCGCGGAAGGTCTTGGCGAGCTGCTAGACGAGGCCGAAGTCGGCGAGATACCCGGCGCGCTCGCCGCCGAGCAGGGCGAGGAGGGCGTAATGGACGTCGTCGTTCCAGAGGCCGTCGAGCCCGTGGCCGCCCTGGGAGGCGGGCGTGACGAGGCGCGGGTCGTTGTCGTCGCTCTCGGCAATGAGATGGACCAGGCGGCCAAGCTCGGAGGCGCGGCGATGTACGGCCTCCGCGAGCTCCTCGAAGAACGAGAAGGGCGAGTTGTCGACGATGGCGTTGACGGCGTCGAGGCGGAGGGCGTCGATGCCCATCTGCGTGACGAAATGGAGGGCACTCTCGATGAAGAACTTGCGAACCTCGTCCGAGTGCGGGCCGTCGAAATTGAGGGCGTCGCCCCAGCGCGTCCGGTAAAACGCGGAGAAGTAGGGGCCGAAATCGGCGACGTAGGTGCCCTCGGGGCCGAGGTGGTTGTAAACGACGTCGAGCACGACGGCGATCCCCTCGGCATGGCAAGCGTCGACGAAGCGGCGCAGGCCCTCGGGGCCGCCGTACGAGGCCTGCACGGAGAAGGGATACGCGCCGTCGTATCCCCAGTTGCGTTCGCCCGGGAACGCGGAGACGGGCATGAGCTCGACGGCGGTGATGCCGAGCTCGCGGAGATGAGAGAGGCGCGAAATGGCGGCGTCGAAGGTGCCCTCGGGCGTGAAAGAGCCGACGTGGAGCTCGTAAAGGACGTATTCTTCGAGGGCGCGGCCGGTCCAGCTGGGGGTTTGGGGGCGTAGCTCGGCTTGCCCGAGCGCAGACCCCATCGTCGGACCAAAGGTATGGTCGGAGAAACTCTTCACGACCTCGCTCGGGCCGTGGACGCCCTCGGGCTGCAATCGCGAGGCGGGGTCGGGGCGGAGCTTGCCGCCGCCGAGGTCGAAGTGGTACCGCGCGCCGGGGACGACGCCGTCCACGACCGCGTGGTGGTATCCATCGTCCTCGGCCTCCAGCGCGACGTGGCGCTCGGTTTTTCCGAGCAGGACGAGCTCGACCTTCTCGACGTTGGGGGCCCAGACGCGGAAGCGGGTCCGGTCCTCGCCGAGATGAACGGCGCCGAGGGGGCGCTCCGAGACGGCGAGGCCCTCGTGCAGGAAAAAGACGGCGCCGAGAGGCGGGAGGGTGATCTCGACGGAGTGTTTCCGGCTATGCCATTCGATGTTTTCCGCGACGACGTCGCCGCCGCCGCCCATGCCGCTGCCGCCGAACTCGAGGGCGTCGCTGGAGACGATCTCCTTCCACCGGCCGCCGCGGGGGAGGCCGACGCGATAGCGCTGGCGCGGGACGGGCGTGAAGTTCAGGGCGACGAGCACGATGGCGTCGGTGGAGCGGGCGCGGCGATAAAAGACGACGACGCTGTGATCGGCGTCGTTACAATCGATCCACTGGAAACCCTCGGGGTTCGTGTCGAGCTCGTGCATGGCGGGGTTGTCGCGGTACACGCGGTTCATCGCCTGGACGAAACGCTTCATGCCCGCGTGGTAGGGCCCCTCCTCGAGCAGGTTCCAGTCGAGACTCGATTCGTGGTTCCACTCGCGCCGCTGGGCGATCTCGCCGCCCATGAAGAGCAACTTCTTGCCAGGCTGGGCCCACATGTACGCGAAGAGCAGGCGGAGGTTGGCGAATTTTTGCCATTCGTCGCCGGGCATCTTGCCGAGGAGCGAACCCTTGCCGTGCACGACCTCGTCATGCGAGAGCGGCAGGACGAAGCTCTCGCTGAAGGCGTACATCATGCGGAAGGTGAGCTGGTTGTGGACGTATCGGCGGTGAATCGGGTCGCTCGCCATGTATTTGAGCGTGTCGTTCATCCAGCCCATGTCCCATTTGTAGCCGAACCCGAGGCCGCCGACGTACGCGGGGCGGGAGACCATGGGCCAGGAGGTGGACTCCTCGGCGATGGTCTGGACGCCCTCGCACTCGCGGTACACGGTCTCGTTCAACTGGCGCAGGAAGTCGATCGCCTCGAGGTTCTCGCGGCCGCC
>JANMGF010000545.1:0-2118 GCA_031374535.1 Polyangium sp. (in: bacteria) | reverse complement strand
CGACGTACCCCGAGCTCGAGCCGATCATCGAGAAGTTCGGCGAGATGCGGTTCGCGGTCTTCGACTTCGGCGGCGGCACGCTCGACGTAGCTTGTGGCCGTTTCCGGCCTGCGACAGAGCAAGAAGCCGAGGAGCTCGGGAGCCGCACGGTGATCGAGACCTTGCAGGTGAGCGGCGACGATCACCTCGGCGGCGACTACCTGACGCACGAGCTCGTGTGGCTCACGCACCAGCACGACAAACACGTCGCCGAGATGGAGGACAAGGAGGTGCCGATGATGCGGCCCCAGACGGTGCCTCCGAACAACCTCGCGAACAAACCGCACCTCTACAAGCGGAGCCTCGCCGGGCGGCAGAACCGCTTCCGCTTCGAACGCGAGCTCGGGCTCGAGGCCGTGAAGTTCGCCCCGGAGAACGAGCCGCATCGCGCCCCGGATCTCTCGGCGGCGCGGCTCGACGGGAGCGAGGTGCGGCTCGAGTCGCTCGCGACGGATGTGCCGGCGGTGCATGCGAAGCTGAAAGAGCACCTCATGACGCGTATCCGCGACGGCGTGAAGCTCATGAAGAGCATGCTGGCGATCGCGCCTTGGGGCGCGGGGGTTGGGGGGCAGAGTCCGGCTAGCCGGGCGGAGCCCCCCACGTCGACGGACAAAGGCGACTGGCGCGCGCAAGGCGTGACGATCCTGCTCGCGGGCAACTCGTCGCGCAGCGCGTTCGTGGAGCAAGCGCTCGCCGACGAGCTCGGGATCCCAGACTTGAAGGTGTGGCGGCCGGGCGGCGGCGGGCCGTTTCAGCAGGTGGTGCTGTACGAGACGCCGCAACGCACGGAGCGCGGCGTGACGATCGTGGGCGTGACGCCGAAGACGGCCGTGGCGCTCGGCGCGCTCAAGATCGCGAATCGCGAAGTCCATCTCGTGCGGCGCGCGCAGGGGTTTTCGTACTTCGTGGGGGACCTCCGAGGCTTCCCGCCGAAGTTCGTGGCGCTCGTGCAGATGGGCACGCCGGTCTCGGATCCGGCCGTGTTCGGGCCGCATTACGTGGACTTCGGCAAGTGGGACACGAAGACGCCGCTGCGGGTCGCGCAGGAGTACGTGCCTGGAAAGATGACCTCCAACGATCCGCGCGTGTCGATGATCCCGACGGGCCTCGCGGCCGGGATCGTGGGTCGGCTCTTCGTGTGTGTCTCGGGCCCGGACGAGCTCACGCTGGCGTTGCAGCAGGACGGGCACGAGCCGCTCGTCGCGACCTTGAACCTCGCCAAGTACATGCGGTGACGCGCCATGAAAGAGACGTTTTCCGCGGCGCTGCGCGCCGAGATCGAGGCGGTCGTGATGCGGTACGAGGCTATCGTCTCGTCCCGCGTGGAGGCGGCCGAGCGCGAGGGCGCGCGACAAGCCGAGGCGGCGCGGGGCGAGCTGCTTTCGCTACGCGCGGAGCGGGACGGGCTCTCGCGGGAACTCGCGGCGCTACGCGTGGAGCGAGAGGGGATCGCTTTGCAACTCGAGGCGTCGCGCGGGCGGATCGAGGCGCTCGAAGCCGAGGTGCGTGTCGGGGCGGCGGCGGCGTCGGCGCTGGAAGAGCAATTCTCGGCGGAGAAACGGTTCGTCGCGGCGTGCGCCGAGGTGAGCGGGACGATGCTGGAGGGCGCGCTGCGGAGCGTTGTCGGCCGTGATCTGGAGGCGAGCCCGGCGTTTTATGCGGCGCTGAAGGCGAAGGGGCTCGAGGTGGTGCTCGTGGGCGCATTCAAGGAGCGAGGTCGCACGATTGCGCAGGCATCCCTTCTGGAGCGCGAGCGGGCGCCGCTGCCGAGCCTCGCGGCCGCGGCAGGATGCGAGCTCGTGGCGCCTGCGTCGGGGACGCGGTTTTCGGCGTCGTCGATGGAGAAGGCCGCGACGACGAGTGATCCGGCGGAGGAGGGGAACGTGGTGGAGTGTATGCTCCCGGGGCTACGCAGGGCGGGGACCGAGGGGTCGCTCGTGTTTCCGCGGGTGCGGGTGGCGACGGGGTGAGGGGGTCGCCGTGGTGTTGTTCGGAGCCGCCTCGCTGGGGCTTTGCCCCAGGCCCCACCCGGGGCTGTCCGCCCCGGGACCCGGACCAGCCAGGGGCTGGACCCAAGCT
>JANMGF010000526.1:0-5598 GCA_031374535.1 Polyangium sp. (in: bacteria) | reverse complement strand
GTTACACCGATCCAATCATCGTATACGAGGCATTCGAGGACCATCGCACGTGCTCTCCGTGCACATGCGGCGCGCCCGAGGGGAGCTCCTGTTCCGCGTGGATCACCCTCTACGAGGACGCCGCATGCTCGGCCGACACGTTCAAGGCATCCGCCTCCTCGACCAAGCCCACCTGCCTCGACATCAATCCAGCAGGCCAGGGCATCGCAGCCAAGACAGCGACGGCCCCGATCTATGACCCGGGGGTTTGCGAGGCTTCCGGAGGCGAGCTTTCGGGCGAAGTCGCCCTCGTCGGCCCCCGGACCTTGTGTTGCCGCCCGTGAACCCGCAGAGCGCTTCCCTCATAACCGAGGACCAACCGCATGGATGCACGTGACCAGGACCCGCTCGCCATTCTGACGAACTACCACGCAGCCATCGATACATGCCTGCGAAGGAAGCATATCCCCGCGGTGGATATCCCGGACTTGCGGCAAGAGGTCTATCGCCAGGCGATCCAATACCTGGAGACCCGAGAGGTCCAGGCCATGAGCAGTTTCCTTCAGACGATCGCCGAAAGGGTCGCGGCCGACTATTGGGACAAGCGAGCCATCCATGAGCGTGCAGCTCCGCGGCTCGCCGAGAAAGACCTCGCCCCGTCGAACCCGGAGCACGAGCACAACGAGGCCGAGATCCTTCGTCACCTCGAAGAGATCCTCGCGGTGTGCGACCCGCGCAGCCGCGCGCTTGTGCTCGCTCGATTTTTCGACAACCTCAAACTCGAGGAGCTCGCCGCCCGGTTCGACATGCCGAGGAGCACGGCTCACCTGCAACTTACGCAGGCGGTCGCGGCCCTCGCCGACGAGTTCAAAAGGAGGGGCATCACGAGCCGCATGGTGCTCCCCTTCCTCGAGCAGACACACGCGAACGGTGGGTCCGCGGAGCCGGGCCGGACGACGGACAAGGCCGAGTCCTCCGTTTCGTTCGCGGCCCCCATCGCGCCCACGGTGCGCCCGCCGAGCCGCAGGGGCCGAGTCGTGGCTCAGATGGCCGCCAGTGCGGCCTTCGGGGGTCTCCTCGTGTACCTGCTCATGCAGAGCGCCCAGCCTCTCGCGCGGCTCTCGCCGATCTTCGTTACGGTCGCAGCCCATGGGGAGCCGAGCTTGCCGGGCGGGATCTACGAGCAGGATCGCCCCCTCGTTTGCCCTGAAGTCGTGCCGGCGCCCGCGCCCGCTCCGCCGTCCCCCGCGGCCCCCCCAAGCCCCACGGACGCGAATATCAACGCCAAAAACCGCCACCTCGCGCGCATCATCAAGGCCGCCGAGGCCCGAGGGGACTGCGAAACCGCGAACAAGCTCCGCGCACAGCTCACGGGCGCCTTCGCCGCCACGTTCGCTCAACACGGCCCCTGCCTCTCTACGCCGTAGCGCTCCGCCCTACCTCTCTGGACCTTGCGCGCGGTTTTTTCTGGAAAACCCGCCGCACCCTCCGACTAAACCGGACAAGAGACGAAGAGAAGCAGGCCGCGATCGTCGGTGAGTCCGACGCTCGCCTTCCTGCAATATCGTTCTGACGAGAGCCGTGCGGCTCCCAAAGGGGCGCGATGCATTTGCAACGCGTGCATTTGGGGGCCGTCCGCCTGGACAATCCCAAGATGCGACTTCGCGGCGCTTGGCGTTCCCCAGGGACACCCGCGCGCTCCATATCGCCGTCGCCGTGGGTCGATAATGTCGGGAAGGCAATTGCCCGAGCGGACGGCCCCCTTCTTTTCGCCTGGAGGATCTTATGTCCGCGCAACCGGTTGACACAATGGCAGACGACGATCCCACGGTGGTCTCCGCGCGAAGCGCCGAGCCGCCGGCCTCGGGCATTCATCCGAGCGCACCACCCGAGGAAAAGCGCGACACGTTGTATGATCCCCGGTGCGCTCCGCCGGTCCCCTGGCCGCGCCGAGCCATTGATTTCGTGCTGGCCATTCTGGCATTCGTTGCCCGAGCGCCTGGCCGAGCCCGTGAGCGTCTTGCCGCGCGCCTCGACCCGCCGCCCTTGGCGAGCTTCCTCCCGCCGCCCCCGTTGCATCGCAAAGGCGAGATCCCCCAGGAGCAGATCGGCGAGGTCCTGCTCCACAACATCTTTCGACTACCGCCCGCGTATTTGTCCGCGGCCGAGCACGTCCTTCGCGAGGCCCGGCACATCCAGCGCTTTCCGGATCGCGAGCGCCTTGCCACGTTCGTCCACTTCGCAATCACACGCCTCCGCGCAACCAGTCGCGAGCCAGTGCCGATCGCGTGGGTTCGTGCGCGCTTGCCCGAGGTCCGCCGATCCGACATGACCCGCGCCCTCGAGCAGCTCGAGGAGGAGAACGTTATTGCGCTGTATTGTCTGGAGACGAACGACCCGCGCGAGGTTTCCCTTGGCATTTCAAACCCCGTTCGCGGGTGCCTCACACACATCGAGCTCCGCAATCCGCTGTAATGCGCCGTGGAGAGGAGACCCTGACGACCATGGAAAAGACGAAAGACGCAACTCCCACCGATCCCGGGGATGAACCGAAGGAGTTGATCACCGAGCTCGCCTTCGGATCGGACGGATTTCTCTACGTGAACGCGGAGCACCTGTCCGCCGAGGAGCGCGACGGCCGCCGCATGTTCCAAGGGTACGCAATGACTCCCGACGAGGCGCAACGCGCAGCCAGCGCGATGCACACGCTCGCTTTCAACGTGATCGTTTCAGCGATGCCCAAGGCTCGCCCCTCCTCGAGAAGCCCACGCTCTACCCGATCACCTGCGAAACGCTCCCACCCCAAGCGGTAGGCCGCCACCTCGCACCGCTTCCATCGTCGAAATGCCGCCCATGCCTGCCCGTTCGGCGGAAACCCGACCATTGCGCTATCTTGCGCCATGACGCCCGAGGAGACGCAGGCTGCACGAAAGTCGGTCCGCAAGCTCTCCGTCAATGTCACGGTGGAAGCCTTTCAAGCGACCCGGAAACCAAGGGATAGCGAATGCCACGTCGAAAAACAACCCAACCACTACTCAGGTCCCTTGGCGACCGCATCCGGGAATTGCGCCTCAACCGAAAATTATCGTTGGCCAATCTCTCCGATACGAGTGGCGTGAGTAAGGGATCCTTATCCAGCATCGAGAATGGGCGTATCAATTTCACGGTCGAGACTTGCGTGAAAATCGCCGTGGGCCTCGGGGTCCGGGTACAGGACGTGATCCCCGGCGGATTGGAGGATCTACTATGTAGGGGTCAAGAGAGCGGACAGGGGAGCGATGTCAAGCTCGCTGGGTGATGCGCTAAGACGTGACTTCGTGTGTGCGATGGATGGGCGGGTCTACGTGCGTGGCCGCCCGAAGCGGGGCCGACGTTGGTTCATGGGGTTAGCCATTTCTCGACGAGAACTCGCGCGGCTCGAGCATTGGCGTGTACTGGCGTGGGCAATCACCGGGGAAATTGCGCTCGGTAGTGATGGGCGTGTTTACGTTTTCTGGAGTATGCTGCCCGTCTCCGACGAGGGAAGAGATGCGTTCCTCGGGTATGAGTTGACGCATGAGGACGAGTTCCACCAGACGGTCCGCAGAATGGCGTCTGAGGTCCAGTGGAGCACGTGCCGCTTGATCAAGCGCTGGCCGAAGAGACCAGCCCGACGGGCTGGCCGCCCGAGCTCGTTGAGGAAGACTACCAAATCACCTGCGAAACGCTCCCACCCCAAGCGGTAGGCCGCCACCTCGCACCGTTACCATCGTCGAAATGCGTGAACTCCGCCCACGCCTGCCCGTTCGGCGGAAACCCGATCATCGCGCTATCTTGCCGCCGGAACGTCGCCCCGAAGCCCGAGACCGCGAGGCGCAGGACCCGAATCCGCCGCGCGCCCCCCGAGGGCTCCGCGAGCGTGTAGACGCGGCCCGCCTTCAGCATTGGCAGAAGGACGACGTTCGCCGCACTCGCGTCGAGCGCCGTGTCCGCATCGGGCGCAGTGGCAAAGATCGTATCCTGCGTTCCTGATTTGAAGAGGACCGGCCCCCCGAACGTGACCGGCCCGGTGAACGTGTCCCCAGTGAGCGCCGCCTTCGTCTTCCCGAGCTTGTCCACCGCCTGGATCAGCGCGACCAGGGCCGATCGGACGGTCCCCGTTGGGATCGCGCCATGCTCGAAGAAGCCGAGCCGCGAAGCGCCATCGTCGATCGTACCCGTTCCCGTCGCGGTCCCGCTCGGGAGCCCGAGCAGCGCCGCCGCCGTCCCGCTCGCCGAGAGCGAGGAACTCGCGCCGAGGGTCTTCGAGACGAGCACCAGCCGGGATTCGTCATCCAGGCCCGCGTCCTTATTCTTCGACGCGCCGGCCTTGATCTGCTGCACGACGTCTGCCGGCGTCGAGGGAGCCATGAACTGGACCATTTCGGCCGGCCCCGAGTCCTCGCCGAGGAGCAGGGTCTTCCCATCGAGGAGCCCGCCCGGCCCGAGCTCTCCGGTAGGGTTCGTCTCAGCGTCATATTGCGTGAACGTGGACAGACGCTTCGTTCCGAGGATCGTCGCCCGCGTCCCATTCGCCGTGCTGGCGAGCTCGGCGCGCGCCCGTCCGATCGCATCGAGGAGGTACGCCGTTCGATCCGCGAGGCGGACCAGCCCGAGACGATAGAGGGATTCATGATTGACAAGCTCCCCGTCGTTCAGCATGCGAACGAAGGCATGGAAAACGAGTGAGCCCATGAAATCGTAAGCCATGACCGCCTCCGTCAGATTTCGTAACCGCCGCCGAGCCGGAACGGCATCGACATTTCACCAAGCATGTTGCCCGCGCCGATCGGCCAGAATGCAACCCCGCTCCCTTCGGAGCCGCCGAGCATGAAACCGAGCTCGAGCCCGAGGCCGAGGATCGGAGCGTCCCGGAATCGAAGGATCACGTGGACGGGGTAGCCGTGCGAATCCTTCCACTTGAGGATTTGCCGTTTGATGGCACGGACTTGATCCATGGTCGCCGTCGTCCCGAGCGTTGGCTCCCCCAGCAGGAACGGCATTCGCAGCGGCCCGATCGAGAGCGTTCCGAAATCCGGCCCGAGGACGACCCAGAACCGCGAATACCAGGCCCCTTCCGCGAAGCGCCCTTGCCAATCCTCGATCACGAGGACATCCGGAATCCCGAAGGCCCGCAGGCTTTCCTCGATCGCTCCCGCCGTCCCCGCCCTACGATGGGTTTCCCAGGACCGTTCCAGCCGAGCGAGATAACTCTCGTCCGTCTCCCGGTCAAAACGTTCGATATCGAAGCCCTGCCCCTGCCATCGCAGCGCATCAGGAGGCCCGAGCCCAGGCCAGCGTGCTTTGACCGCGGCCCGCAGCTCGTCCAGCGTGGCGTCCTTCGATTCGCCGAGCAGAGCCAGGAAGGCTTGCGCGTTCGGGCCGCGGAGCCATTCCGCATCGGTCCATTGCCCGCCACCGGGGATATTGCCGCGCTGTAGCTCTCTGAATTCGTCTGCCATGCGTCCCCATTCCTTTAGAGCAAGGTGATTTGAGGGACGAAGATGATGGCATCCGTCGCCCTCGGGAGGACATCCCGCGCGGGCGACACGAGCCGGACGTCCACCGTCCCGCTGGAGACGTCGACGAGTTCCTCGATGA
>JANMGF010000445.1:0-7486 GCA_031374535.1 Polyangium sp. (in: bacteria) | reverse complement strand
GGCAACGGCACGCAGGACATCTTCTGGACCGATCCGCGCGTGCTTTACGTGTCGCTGCACCAGTTCCCGTATTACCCGGGCACGGGAGCGGTGAAGGAGAAGGGCGGCGGCGATGCCGAGGGG
The DNA here is from genome assembly GCA_031374535.1 of Polyangium sp. (in: bacteria). Classification (GTDB taxonomy): domain Bacteria; phylum Myxococcota_A; class Polyangia; order Polyangiales; family Polyangiaceae; genus Polyangium. The sequence goes on along the minus strand of JANMGF010000445.1, from coordinate 7,363 downwards.
TACACGGTGAACGTGCCGCTCTCGCAGGGCGCGGGGGATCGGGTGTACGCGGATGCGTTCCGTCAGATCGTCGACCCGGTGCTCGAGTCGTTCGCGCCGGAGCTCATCCTCGTGTCTGCCGGGTTCGACGCGCACCAGCGTGATCCGCTCGCCGAGATGTGCGTGACCGATCAAGGTTTCGCCGCGATGGCGTCCCAGGTCGCGCGCGCGGCCTTGCGGAGCGCCGATGGCCGGCTCGCGTTTTTCCTGGAGGGCGGCTACGACCTCGCGGCGCTCTCGAGCTCGCTCGCGGAGACGCTCCTCGCCGCGGCGGACGTCGGCCTGACCGAAGCAAAATCGGGAGGCGCCGCGCCCGTCTCCTTCCGGCACGAGGACGAGGTCACGCGCGCCCGGAAGACGGCCGCCGAGCGGTGGAAAGGGATCTGATCCGAAGTCGTTGCACCTGGCGTTGAAGTGTGTATAGTGCGCGCCCGGTGTTGCCCCTCAGGGGCGTACCACGGTGGGTATAGCTCAGTTGGTAGAGCGCTGGTTTGTGGTACCAGCTGTCGCGGGTTCGAGCCCCGTTACTCACCCCGAGTTTTCAAGCGTCACGAAGCGCGTTTTCGCCGCACGAGACGCTGATTCCGACGCTCATTCGCGTCTGCGGCGAGCGCCCGGTCCTCCTCGGTCTCGCAGGCGAGCGGCGGGACGGGCGCGGGCTTGAGGCTTCCGTCGACCTCCTGCATCGCGACGAAGGTGACGAACGCCCGCGCGCACCGCCAGCGCTTGCCCGAGGGCGCATCCTCGCCCTCGACGTCGACGAGGATCTCGACCGAGGTCCGGAACGCGGCCGTCACGCGCGCGCGCAGCAAGACGACCTGCCCAACCTTGATGGGCGCCTCGAACGAGACGTCATCGAACTCGGCCGTGACCGCGAGCCTGCCCCCATGACGTTGCGCGCAGATGGCGGCGCAGAGATCGATCCACGCGAGGATCTGCCCGCCGAAAACGTTCCCGAGCGCGTTGGCGTGCGTCGGGAGCACGTACTCGGTCATCGTGGTGATCGAGTCGCTGACGGCACGCGGAGGGAGCGAGGAAGCAGGGGGCGGCATGGGGCTTCCCGGTAGCACGGAGGCGGAGGGGCGTCGGGGGACAAGACGAAGCCCTCTCCAGCGACGAACGCCCGCCCCCTTCACCCGACCTCGGCCTCGGTCTCGGCCTCGGTCTCGGCCTCGGTCTCGGCCTCCGGCGGCGGCGGCGGCGGCGGCATCTCCGACTTGCTCCCGCTCGTCAGCTGCAGCCGCCCGAAGATCGCGTCGGCCCGCGCATCCATCGTGGCCGCCTCGCTCTGCACGTCTGCGTTCTCGGCGAGCTCCGGGTTCTTCCGCAGGAAACGCGCGTAGGTCTTGAACGTCCGCGCGAGCTCCACCTCGTTGCCGCTCTGCTCGAAGATCGCCACGGCGCGGTCGAAGTACTCCCGCGCGCTCGTCGTATGCGCGTGGCCCCAGCCCCCTGCCGCCGTGATCTCGCCGAGCGTCCGGAGCGCCGCCGCGAGGTGCACCTTGCTGCGCACCGAGGCGAAGAGGTCCACCGCGCGCCCGATGCAATCGCGCGCCTTCCCGAGGTCACCTTGCATCAGGTACGCCTTGCCCAGCGCGCGCAACGTCTCGGCGAGCTTCAGCCGGTCGCCGAGCTCGTCGCACAGCCCTTCGGCCCGCACGAGCACCCCGATCGCCTTCTCGGGCTCGCCGCTCCGGTAGTACGTCGTCCCGATGTTCGTCAGCACGAGCGCGATCTTGTTTCGATCGCCGATCTGCTGCGCCACCTCGAGCGCCTCCTCGAACATCATGAGCGCCTTCTGGAAGTTCCGGCGCTCCTCGGCGATCGTCCCGAGGTTGTTCAGCGTCGTCACGACCCCGACGAGATCCCCCACCTCGCGCCGGATCGTGAGCGACTGCTCGAACGCCTCCAGCGCCTCGCGGAACTGACCCGAGTCCTGGAGCGCGAGCCCCGCGTTGTTCAACGACAGCGCGATCGAACGGCGATCGCCGAGCTTCTTCCGCCGCGCGAGGCCGTCCTTGAACATCGTCAGCGCCGACGTGTATTCGCCCTTCAACCACGCGATCTTGCCGAGGTCGTCGATCGTCGAGGCCACGCCGCGCTCGTCGCCCGACGCTTCGAAGAGCGACATCGCCGTCGTCAGGTGCCGCTCGCCCTCGTCGAGCGAGCCCATGTCGCGGAAGAGCCGGCCGATGCGGTTGTGCGCCGCGCCGCCCTTCTTCTTCATGTCGAGCCGATACGCGAGCGTCAACATCCCCCGGAACGCCGCCATCGCGTCGTCGATGTACCCCATCGACTGGAGCACGTCTCCGTACGCGTGGAGCGCATCGATACGCGCGCCGTCGTGCGAGTCGCCGAGCAACTCGAGGCCGCGCTGGTAGTACTCACACGCCTTGCCGTTCGCGTACCTGCGCCGCGCCACCGCCGCTGCCTCCAGGTATGCGAGGCCCGCCTGGATCGACTCCCCCGCCTGCTCGCGATGCCGCGCCAGCGACGCGATGCGCTCCTCGCTCGTGCGTACGCCTGGCTGGTGCTCCATCCAGTCGGCGATCACCCGGTTGTAGAGGCTCTTGTCGTCCGCGCTCGTCTGCGCCGTGATCGCCTCGCGCTCCTCGCTGCGGGCCCAGCTGTACTCCATCGAGCCCGGGAAGATGGTCCCTGCGCGACGCACGATCCACGCGTGTTTGCAGAGCCCGTCGAGCATCCGCCCGATCCGCGCGACGTCGCCCGTCTCCTCGTCCGCCCAGAGGTCCGGCGCTTCGAGCCCCGTGCGCGCGAGCGCGATGAACGCCCCGCTCCAGAACACCGCGCCCATCGCCGCTGCCTGCTCGAGCACCGTGCGCTCTTCCTCGTCGAGCGAGGTCACGCGGGCCTCCACGGCGTCCTCCACCGTCGCCGGGAGACGCGCCGTCGCGAGCCGCGAAGCATGAAGCACGAGGCGCCCCTCGCCCTCTGCGCCCTCGGCCTCCCCGATCACGCCCTCGGACGCGTAGATGTCCACCATCTGCGCGATGAGCCCCGGGTTTCCACGCGCGAACGAACACGCCGTCTCGATGAGCGCCGAAGGCACCTCGCCGCCGAACGCGAACGTCGACAACATCGCGCTTGCCACGCGCGCGCCGTCCGCGTCCCCGAGCGGGCCGAGCTCGAGCAACGTGTGCCGCCGCTCCCCCACGCGCGCCCAGTCTTCCTGCCGGTAGACGAGATCGTCGCGGCCCGTGCAGACGATGAGGATCGGGCCCGTCAGGTACTCGAGCAGGTACCGCAAGAGCGAGAGCGTGTCCTCGTGCGCCTCGTGCAGGTCTTCGAGCACCAGGATGAGCGGACCCTTCTGCGCATCCGCCTCGAGGAACGCCTTCACCACCGCGCGCCGTACGAGCTCCGCCTCGTGCGGATCGTCGCTCACCGCGCGCGTCAACGGGCTCTCCTCGACTTGCAGGCCGAGCAGCTGCCCGAGGAACGTCACGGCGTCGCTCACCCGCCGCGGCTCGAGCACGCCTTCGAGCTGGCGCCTGATCGCCGCGCGCGCCACGTCCGGGTCCATCCCGCGCACCAGGCCGAAGCGCGAACGAATGAGCCGCGCGAACGGTGAGAACGACACGGCACCGTCGCGCGCGCTGCCTTCGAACGCGCGGATGTCGTCCTTGCGCGAGGCCACGAACTCGGCGACGAGCCTCGTCTTGCCGATGCCCGCGGGCCCGACGATCGTCACGATCCGCGTGTCCCGCTTCTCCTCGACGGCGGCGAGATTCGTGGTGAGCACGGCAAGATCGAAGTCACGGCCCACGAGCGGACTCGCGGGCACCTGTGGCGCGCTGACGTTCGGTGTCTCGGTCTCCATCGCGCTCCGCGGAGGGTTTTTCCTCCGTCGCGGGCGAGGGTATAACCTCGCCCGCTCCGAGGAAAGCGGCGCCTGGGGGCTTCTTTCAAGATGGGTTCGGCCGGAGCCTCGGCCGGGCCCAGAACCGGAAGCTCGGACCTCCCGGCGTACGCCCGGCCCGCCCCGCGCTCCTCCGCCGTTGCAGCCGTTTCTCCAGGCCAATCACGGGCAGGACCACGAGGGCGACGGCCAAAGACTTCGCCCACTCCGCCGCCCCGAGCGGCGCCGCGTGGAACAGCTCGTTCATGAACGGCAGGTACACGAAGCCGAGCTGGAGGAGCACGAGGGCCACGATCCCCACGTACACGAGCGGGTTCGAGAACAGCCCGATCTCCAGGGAAGACCCCCGGAGCGAGCGGCAGTTCAGGAGGTAGAAGACCTGGAACAGGACCATCGTGGTCACGGCCATCGTCTGCGCCTCGCGCAGGGCGAACTCCGCCGACACCCCGGCCTGCATCTTCTCGTTGTACTCCATCAAAAAAAGCCCCACGGCGCCCGCCGTCATCAGCACCGCGACGATGGCCGTGCGCGCGAGCACGAACCGCCCGAGGATCGGCTCGTTGGTGCGTCGTGGCGGCCGCTCCATCAGGTTCGGCTCCTTCGCCTCGAACGCGAGCGGCAGGGACAGGGTCACCGTCGCCACGAGGTTGATCCAGAGGATCTGCACGGGCTCCATCGGCAAGAGCGGATGCCCGTCGACGAGCGGGAAAAAAAGCACCGCGATCACCAGCACCAGCGCCTCGCCGATGTTCGTCGGGAGCACGAACGCCAGCGCCTTGATCAGGTTGTCGTAGACCCTCCGCCCCTCCTCCACCGCCGCGCGGATGCTCGCGAAGTTGTCGTCCGTCAGCACGATGTCGGCCGCCTGCTTCGCCACGGCCGTCCCCGTGATGCCCATCGCCACGCCGATGTTCGCTTGCTTCAGCGCAGGCGCGTCGTTCACGCCGTCGCCCGTCATCGCCACGACTTGCCCTTGGGCCTGGAGCGCCTCCACCAGCCTGAGCTTGTGCTCCGGCGCCACGCGCGCGAACACGTGTTTCGTCCGCGCCGCCTCCGCGAGCTCCGCGGGCGACATCGCCGACAGCTCGCGCCCCGTCACCGCTTCGTCCGAAGGCCCGATCAGCCCGAGCTCGACCCCGATCGCCCTCGCCGTCACCGGGTGATCACCGGTGATCATCTTGACCGTGATCCCTGCGCGTTGACACGCCTTCACCGCCTCGATCGCCTCGGGCCGCGGCGGATCGAGCATCCCCACGAGCCCGAGCATCTCGAACCCGCTCGCCACGTCCGCCTCGCCGAGCACGGCCATCGTCCCCTCCGGCACGCGCGACGCGACCGCGAGCACACGCATCCCTCGCGCCGCCAACACCTCCACCTGCGCGAGCACCGCCGATCGATCGAGCGTCCCTCCACCCGCCAGACGAATCGCGCGACCGAGCACCACCTCCGGCGCGCCCTTCATCAGGATCTCCGTCTTGCCCGAGGCCCCGACGTGCAGCGTCGCCATGTACTTGTGCTCGGACTCGAACGGGATCGCGTCGCGCCGTGGCGCCTCCTCGCGTAGCCTTTCGCTCGGCATCCCGAGCTTGTGTGCCGCCACGATGAGCGCGCCCTCCGTCGGATCCCCCGCGATCGCGAACCCGCCGCCCTCGCGCTTCACGAGCTGCGCGTCGCTACACAGCGCCGCGGCCCGGAGCAACGCACACACGTCTTCCGGCGGCGCGCCGATCGCCTTTCCCTGGCGCCTGAGCTCGCCTTCCGGCGCGTACCCCACGCCCGAAACTTCATACCCATCGGACGGCGTCCAGATCGCCGCCACCGTCATCTCGCTCCGCGTGAGCGTGCCCGTTTTGTCCGTACACACGACGCCCGCTTGCCCCAGCGTCTCGACCGCCGGCAGCTTCCGCACCACCGCGCGCCGCGCTGCCATCCGTTGCACGCCGATCGCCAGCGCGATCGTGATGATCGCCGGCAAGCCCTCCGGGATCGCCGCCACGGCCAGCGTGATGCCCGCGAGGAACGCATCGAGGAGCGGATATCCCCGCACGAGCGCCACGACCACGATCGCCGCTGCCACGAGCGCGATCGCCAGCGTCAGCACCTTCGCCATGCGCCCGAGCGATCGCGTGAGCGGCGTCTCGAGCTCTGCTGCCTCGCGTAGCAACGACGAGATCCTCCCGAGCTCCGTCGACGCGCCCGTCGCCACGACCACGGCTTGCCCCGTGCCCGTCGTGATCAACGTCCCGCCGTGCACCATGCTCTTCCGATCGGCCACGGCCGCATCCTTCGCCGCGGGCTCGACATGCTTGCGCACGGGCAACGACTCGCCCGTCAGCGGCGCCTCGTCCGCCGCGAGGTTCTTCACGGCGACCAGGCGCATGTCCGCCGGCACCTTGTCCCCGGCCGCGAGAAGCACGACGTCGCCGGGCACCAGCTTCTCCGCAGGCAGCGTGATCTTTCCGCCGTCGCGCAGCACCATCGCGACCTCGGGCACGAGGGCCGTGAGCGCCTCGATCGCCTGCCCCGCGCGGTACTCCTGGAGGAACCCGATCAACGTGTTCAGCACGACCACGCCGAGCACCACCGCGCCGTCGGTGATCTTTCCGAGCGCGAACGCGAGCGCCGCGGACGCGATGAGCACGTAGATCAGCGGGCTCTTGATCTGCCGCAGCAGGAGCGCGAGTGCCCCGTCCCGCGCGCCTTTGGGCAGCACGTTCGGGCCGTACTCTTCCAGGCGTCGCGCGGCGTCCGTCGAGAGGAGCCCGCTCTCGGAGCTACCGAGCTCGGCGAGCACGGCCTCGACTGGCTGGTCGTGATATGTCCGGAGTTCGATCCGGACGGGCGCTGTCATGGATGGCTTCATGTCCCTCCTGCCGGTGTTCGCCGATGCGGCACATGCCGAGCCCCTGGGCTCCGGGGTGTCCGTGGGGCCCGACGCGACGAACGGCCAATGGGTGGCGTACGTTTGCGAGAGCGCCGCCGCGCGGGGCTTTTCGAACAGGCGAGGGAGCGCTTCCGGTGCCACGACCTCCCGCATCGGAGTAAGCTCACCGCGTGAGCGACCAAGGGGAGCGGCCGACCTACGACCCGACCGAGGTGCGCCGTTGCATCGCGGTCAGTTTCAGCGCCAAGGATTTACGCGAGCTCGCCGAGGGCCTCGGTGCATCCGGCTTGCCCGGGGAAGGTCGCGGCATCCAGGACGTCGCGCGGGAGGTCGTCCGGCACTTCGAGAAGCAGGGATCGCTCGATCGGCTCGTGGAAGCGCTGAAGCAGGCTCGTCCGCTGATGGAGTGGCCCGCGCCGCTCACCGGTGCGCGTAGCGTGGCGCCTCCCGCGTTCCCGCCCCCGCCTCCGCTCGCCCCGCTGGCGCCCCTCCCCGCGCCGACACCCGAGGCCGCTTCCGTTCCCGCCTCCGCTCCCGAGGCCGCTTCCGCTCCCGCTTCC
>JANMGF010000441.1:0-1158 GCA_031374535.1 Polyangium sp. (in: bacteria) | reverse complement strand
TGGGGTTGGTCGGTACGTTCTAGGCTGGAAACCGATGTCCAAGAGCCCGCTCGTCACGGTCGATTGGCTCGCTGCGAACGCCTCGGATCCACGCGTCTGCATCGTCGACGTGCGCTGGTATCTGTCGGGCAAGCGTGGCCTCGACGCGTTCGAAGCGGGCCACATCCCCGGCGCTTCGTTCGTGGATCTCGACACCGAGCTCTCCGGCGACAAGGCGCGTGGACCGGGCCGCCACCCTTTGCCCGAGGCGAAGACGTTCGCCCTTTTGCTCTCGCGCCTCGGCGTCACGGATGACGCGATCGTCGTGGCCTACGACGACGCCGGCGGCGCGATCGCGGCCCGCATGTGGTGGCTCCTCCGGTACTTCGGCCACCCGGGCGGACGTGTCCTCGACGGCGGGATCGGCGCCTGGATCGCGGCCGGTCACGCGCTCGAGACGGCCTCCCCGCAGCGGGACACCACGCCGCCCCTCGCGCTTCGTCCCGGCGGCGCTCCCGTCGTGGACAAGGCCGACGTCGCTCGTCTTGCTGGGCTCGGCGCGCCGTCCGCCGTCGTGCTCGATGCGCGGGCCCGCGAGCGGTACGAGGGTCGCTCCGAGCCCATCGACGCGCGCGCGGGGCACGTGCCCGGGGCTCGCAACGCGCCTTTCGTCGAGAACCTCGCGGCCCCGGGCGGGGTTTTTTTGCCGCCCGAGGCCCTCGCTGCTCGGTACCGGGCGCTCGGCGCGCTCGAAACGCAAAACGTCGTCTGTTACTGCGGATCCGGCGTCACGGCCTGTCACGATCTCCTCGCCCTCGCGATCCTCGGCCGCGAAGATGCCGCGCTCTACGAGGGATCCTGGAGCGACTGGGCGCGGGATGCGGCCCTCCCGATCGAGACCGGATCCCGCGAGCCCTGAGCCGCGGCTCGGGAAGGCCCTTGCGCCCCCAGAGCTCTGGTGCTTTGGGGATGAAGCCATGCAGATCCATCGCGTACAGGAGCTTTTCAAGCAGTCGCCCGTGGGCCAGCGCGTGACCGTGTGCGGTTGGGTCCGCACGCGCCGCGACGCGAAGAACAACTTCTCCTTCCTGGAGATCAACGACGGCTCCTGCCTGAAGAACCTGCAGATCGTCGCCGACGGCACGCTCGAGAACTACGAGTCCGAGGTGAAGAAGCTCG
>JANMGF010000409.1:0-4527 GCA_031374535.1 Polyangium sp. (in: bacteria) | reverse complement strand
CGGGGTTTCACCCCGGACCCCAGGAGGGGGCTGTCCGCCCCCTCCACCCCGGACCACGCACCGCCAGGACCGCGGGCGAAAGCCCGCCAACCGCGCTTTCGACAGGGATCAGGTCGCCACCCGAGACGTCAACGCTGCGGTCTTGGCTGGCACCCACGTCGCCAGTCTTGAACGGGCCCGTTGGATGAACTGCGCGTTGCGCAGTTCATCCACCCTCGGTCCAGGCCGCGCCTGGTCCAGGTCCAGGGGTGGACAACCCCTGGTCGGGGTCCGGGGTGAAACCCCGGCGCGACGCTGTGGCAGCACCCTCTCAGAACGTGTCGCCCACGTCCGGGCTCGTTTGCCCGTCGAGGAGCTCGCGAGCTCGCGAACGGCAGGGATCGACGCGGCCCGCGGCGGAGCTTGCGGCCGTCGCCGCCGCCACGGGCATGGCCACGAACCTCTCAACCCTTCGCGCGCTCTCGACCGAAGGGATCCAGCGAGGTCACATGGCGCAGCATCACCGGGCGACGGGGGCTAAGCTGCCGCGCTGATTCGCGCCGAGGCGCGCGAGTCCGAGGAGCTCGCATGACCGCGTCCCGCTTCGCCCACCTCTTCCGCCCCGAGCTCGCCGCGTTCAGCGCGTACGTCCCGCATACCGGCGACTTCGAGGTCCGGCTCGACGGCAACGAGGCTCCGTCGCTGCTCTCGCCCGAGGCGCGCGCTGCCGTCGCACGGGTGCTCGCGATGGACGGGCTCGAACGGTATCCGGATCCACGCGCGACCGAGCTTCGTGAAGCGATCGCCGCGCACGTGGGCGCGAGCCCGGACGAGATCCTCGTGGGCGCAGGGTCGGACGAGGTGATCGCCCTGCTCCTGACCACCCTCGCCCATCCGCGCGCCGGCGAAGGCGCGGCGACGATCGTCACGCCGTCGCCCACCTTCGTGATGTACCGGCACTGCGCGCAGGCCCGGGGCATGGCGGTGTCCGACGTGAGGCTCGACGAGCACTGGGATCTCGACGTCGAGAAGATGCGGCTCGCCCTCGCGACCACGAATCCGAACATCGTGTTCATCGCGACGCCGAACAACCCGACCGGCAACTGCATGTCCGAGGATCGTCTCCGTGCCGTGATCGAGGCCGCCCCCGATACGCTTGTCGTGCTCGACGAAGCATACGTCGCCTTCGCTCGCACGAACGTCGCGCACCTCCGCCGCGCGTACCCCAACGTCGCGACGCTCGGGACGATCTCGAAGATCGGCTTCGCGGCGCTCCGGATCGGGTGGCTCGTGGGGCCGGCAGAGATCGTCCGCGAGGTCGACAAAGTGCGCCTGCCCTACAACCTCCCCACGCCCTCGCAACGCGCGGCGACGTTCGTCCTGCGCGAGCTCCGACCCGAGATCGATCGCATCGTCGCGCAGATCGTGGAGGCACGCGAGCAGCTCGCGCGTGAGCTTGCGCGGATCGGCTTCAACGTCTCCCCGAGCGACGCCAATTTCCTTTGGGTTGAAACGAAGAGGCCCGCGAAGGACGTCTTCGAGGGCCTCGCGGCGGACAAGATCCTCGTGCGGAGCTTTCACCGAAACGGAGGACGCCTCGCGAATCGCCTGCGCATCACCGTGGGGACGAGCGAGCAAAACGATCGTCTGCTCGCGGCCATCGCGAGGTGGGCGTGAGCGGACGCCGTCGGTCCGCCGCGATCGGCGCCGCCGCGATCACGCTCCTCGGCCTCGCGGCAGGCTGCGGTGATCCCACGGTGATCCGCGTCTTCGACGGCGTGCACACGCAGGGGCGGTTCATCCCGTACGAGGCGTACGCGTATTACGCGCGCGGCGTGGATGCGGAAGGGCATGGAGACCTGCGCCTTGCGATCCAGCTCTACAGGGAGGCCGGTGCGATCGACGAGAAGAGCGCCGAGCTCTGGACCCGGCTCGGCGCTGCGGTATGCGCGTACGCGCCCAAGAGCGACGTCGCCGGAGAAGCCTTCTCCCGCGCCGAGGAGATCGACCCTCGTTACGAGCCACTCGCCCGCGCGCGCGCCCGTTGCGCAGCCAGCGCGGGGCGCATCGACGAAGCCCTCGCGCACGCCGCACGCGCCGTCGCCCTCGATCCCGGCCAGGACGATGCCGTCGTGCTTCAGGCCTCTCTCCTCGAGCGCGCAGGACGCGTCGTCGACGCCGAACGTTTGCTCGACGCCCTCGTCATCGAACGACCCACGTCCATCCAGGGCTGGCTCGCGCGTTACGAGCTCGCCTTGCGCCGCCGCGACACGATCACTGCCGAGCACGCTGCACGCGCCTTGCGCCAGCGTTCCCCTCGCCTCGCCGGTCGTGTCGAGTCCGAGGTGCGTGCGCTCGCCCCACTTGCCGAAGTCGACGCGGCCCTCAGCGCGGGCAACCTCGACGCCGCACGCAAGGCCGCTCGTCACGCGCGTCTGCCTTCCCCCGAGCTCGCCGTTCGTGCCGCGGCCCTTGGCGTCGCATCCCTCGCGCGGGATCAGGCCGCGCTCGTCCTCGGCGCCGACCCTTCCTCGAGCTCCGCGCGGATCGCCCTCGCCGTCGCCGCAGACCTCGCGGGCGACACGACCCAGCTCGCCGCCGCGCTCGACATCCCGAGGGACACCGTCACCGTGGCCCCCTCCCCGCTCGCCCGTCTGCTCTTCGCCGATCTCCTCGTGCGACGCGCCGGCCGCGAAGCCGCGCGCGCCTATGCCGGCCCGGACGTGGTTTCTCCGGACGCACCCGCATCCGATCCGCTGCTCGCATCCGTTCGCAAACGCGTGCGTGCCGGCCTCGCGCCCACGCGCACCGGCTCGTAGCGTTACTTCTTCTCCGCGGCCTTCTTCTCCTCGGCGGCCTTCTTCTTGACCTCGGGATCGTCCTTCTTCGCGTCGTACTCGAGCGTGAGATCGATCGTGTTGTCGCCCTCCTTCACGCTGAGCTTCTGCTCGACGACCTTGTCGATCGACGGAAGAAACGCGCTCACGCGCACCTCACCCACCGGCACGCCCGTGATCTCGTATTGCCCATCGAGGCCCGTGATCGCGTGCGTCGCATAGGCGAGCACGAAGACGTCCGTCGTGAGGAACGGGTTCGGCAGCTCGTCGCGGATCATGTAGTGGCCAGGCTCGAAGGCGTAGAGCTTGACCGGCGCTCCGCCGGGCACGGCCACGAGCACGGCCTTCTTCGGCGCGCCGTCGAGGTACGGCATGAAGCTCTCGATCTTGTCGAGGTTCGCGACCTCGAGGCGTTGCCCGAACGTGACGGCCATCGTGCGGCGCGAGAAGGCGCAGCCATGGATCGTGATCTTCGCGGCTTCCTCGCGTGCCGGGACGAACCCCGTGTACCCCGTCACCGCGACGAGCACGTCGGCCGCCGCGCCCTCGAGCCCCACGCGGAAGAGCTTGCCGTACGTCGCCGCCGCCTCGCCGCATTTGCCCGTGGGGAACTTGAAGCTCGCTCCCGGCGGCGCATCCCCCTTGATGCGGACCGTGCCGCGCACCGTGGCCCTGGGGCCCTCGTACGGCGCTTCGTTTTTCGGGTTCACGACCTTCGCGATGTCGGTCGCAGGACGCCCGATGCCGTTCGGGATCGGCCCTGCGGGGGCAGCCGCCGAGGCCTGGGGCGCCCCGGACGCGGGGGCCGCAGCGCTGCTCGTCGTGGGCTTCGCGTCGCTCCCCGCGGGCGCTGGACCGTTCCCGCAGCCCATCGCGGCGACGCAGGGGACGACGAGGAGCCAGGCCATCGAAGTTCGGTTCATCGCCCCGGACGTGGGCAAGCCCCGCGCCGCGCTGGATCGCGGCGGATTCGAGGGAACACGCGAAGAACCCTGCCAACCGAGTTGTCGGATCATGTCAACCTCGTTGCCACCCGGCGATGCTGCAAAAGCCATCGCCGGGACAAGGACACCTTCGTGGGGGGAGGGAAAACGCCGGGCGTCGAGCGGGTCCCGAGGGAGCCCGCTCCGGCCCGGATCAGCGCGTGGCGAGTGCTGCCTCGACCGCGATCTGGAGCGACGTCGTCGGCCACAGACCCAGCACGACCACGAGGATGCCAGCGACGACGAGCGCCGTCGCGACGTACCCCGAGCGCATCGGCTTCGCGACGGGCGCGCCCGGCGCCGGCTCGCGCATGTACATGTAGACCATCACGCGCAGGTAGTAGTACGCGGACAGCACGCTGTTCAGCAGCAGGATGACGGCCAGCGGGTAGAGCCCGGCACCCATCGACGCCTTGACGATGTAGAGCTTGCCGAAGAAGCCCGCCGTCGGAGGCACGCCCGCGAGCGAGAGCAGGAAGAGCGAGAACGCGAAGCCCGCGGCCGGGTGCCGCTTGCCCACGCCCGCGAGATCCTCGTAACTCACCGCCTCGGCGCCGCGGCTGCCCATCAGGATCAGCGCGCCGAACGCGCCCACGGTCGAGACGGTGTACGTGAGCAGGTAAAACATCACGCTCCCCTGCGCGTCGCCGCCCGCGCGTATCGTCGAGACGACGCCCACGAGCACGTACCCCGCGTGCGCGATGCTCGAGTACGCGAGCATGCGCTTG
>JANMGF010000351.1:0-4364 GCA_031374535.1 Polyangium sp. (in: bacteria) | reverse complement strand
GACGGCGAGATGAAGCCGCATCCGCTCGTGGCGATGGGCGAGGAGGCGAAGATCGAGGACACGACGATCCGCCACTGGCTCAAGCTCTTCATCCCGGACGTCATGCTCGACGCGCCGATCGGGAGCTGGCCGAACCCGATGAGCGTGAACGTGATCTTCACGGAGGGCCTGCCGGACGCGCCGTCGCGGCACCGCTTGCGGCTCGCGCATGGCAGCGATCAGCCGATCGACCCGTCCGCGGCCGACTGCCGGATCGAAGGCCATCCTTTGATGTGGGAGCCGTCCGCGCGTGAGCTTTGCCTGTTCTCGCCCGTGGGCGTGACGTGGATGATCTGGCCGACGGACGCGAAGGGCCTGCTCTCGCAGTTCGACTCCACGATGCTCGAGCGGTACCTCTACAAATGGGTGATGATCGAGCACGAGCGGCTCTTCTTGCTCGAGCTCTCGTCGGCGTGCGCGAGCATGTCGAACCGCCCCGACGGCCGCATCTTCGGGAAGCTTCGGCTCGCGCTGCTCCAGTACACGGCGAAGTTCAGCTTCGGCCACATCAGCTCCGAGGAGCGGCACGACCGGTTCTATTGCGGCCTGCGCAGCGCGCTCGACATCACCGGGCTCTTCGACGAGGTGAAGGGCGAGATCACGGAGATCGACGAGTACCTCGCGGACAAACGCGCCGATCTCTTGAACCAGGTCCTCGCGTTCTTGACGCTGGTCCTCACGCCGGTGGGCCTGGTGATCGGGATCTTCGAGCGGGACACGTTGCCGGCGTTCGATTTCGCCTGGCGGGATCTCGTCTCGGCCGGCGCGTGGCCGGTGTGGGCCAAGCTCGTTTTCCACGTGCCGTTGTGGTTGACCGTGCTCTCGGCCGTCGTGGGCTTCGTCCTCTTCACGCGGCTGCTCGGGATGAACACCGTGCGGGGCCTCGTGCGGCGGATCAAGGATCCGGAGGCCGACGAGTAGGTTTCTCCGGACGTCCGCGCTTCAGGGCGCGCGGAATGCGGCGAAGAAATCGTCGAGCTTTTCGGCGTCGAGGTTTCCATTCGTGCGCACGCCGTTGCAAAGATCCACGCCGAAGGGCCGGACGGTGCGGATCGCTTGGGCGAGGTTTTCGGGCCGGAGCCCGCCCGCGAGATACACCGGCAGGCGCACGCGTTCGCAGAGGCGCGCGCTGATCTGCCAATCGTGGGTGCGGCCCGTGCCGCCGAGCTCCTTGACGGGAAGGTTCGGGTTGCCCGAGTCGAGCAGGACCGCGTCGACCTTTCCTTCGAGCTCGATCGCCTCGTCGATCGCCTCCTCGCCCATCACGTGCACGGCCTGGACGATCCCGATGCCGGGCATGCCCGCGCGGAGCTCCTCGTACGTGCCGGAGACCAGGCGATCGAGGATCTGGACGACACTCGTGCGGCAACGCTTCTGCTGCTCGATGATGGCGCCCGCGTCCTGGTGGCTCGTGAGGAGGAAGGTGGCGACGCCGGGCGGGATCACCTGGGCGATGGCCGTGATCTGGTCCTCGGTGATGGCGCCGGGGCCACTCGGGACGGGGCCGACGAGCCCGAGGGCGGAGGCGCCCGCGCGAATGGCCATCCACGCCTCTTCCTCCGAGGCGATGCAGCAGATTTTCACGCGCGGAAAGGGGAGGGGGCGCATCGCGAGAGGTCGGGCATGGTTCGCCCGCCGGCCCACCTTTACGCCCAACGTTCGCCGATGTGAAGTTTTTTTCGAACCGAGACCACCCCCGAGCGATTGCGTCGGCCCGGATGCTCGGACGAACCCCCACACGACACATCGAATGACGCGCCGCGGAAAGTGGATCCTTTTTCCACCTGGGGCATCACCGATCCACCCCCATTCTCGATGAATGGGAGGCAAAGGGCGTCCGGGCTTGCGGCACGCCTCGTGCTGTGCTGTCCGGCATGAACGCTCGCCCCACGCAGATTCGTGTTCTCGCCGTCGCCGCTGCCCTCGCCGCCACGCCCGTGTTCGCGGGATGTATTGCGGAAGCGCCTCCCGAGGAGCTCGCCGGTGAGGCTGAGGGTACGCCGGAATCGCCCGAGCCCATCGATACCGTCGACGAGGCCGTGGCTGGCAGCACCGTCGCGCAAGCCGCGGCGTCGAGCTGCTCGACCTCGAGCGTGAAGGCCCTCTCGCTCCAGATCATCGCCGAGGCGCGATGCCTGAACCCCGACGCGTATGTGCCGATCACGAAGACGAGCAACGTCACGTTCGGCTCCGCGGTGTTCGCGTACCTGGAGAAGCCGGCGCGGGACAGGCTGGTCTCGGCGCTCAACGCCAATCCGAGCAAATCGATGACGATCAACTCGGCGCTCCGGACGGTCGTGCAGCAATACATGCTGTACAACTGGTACCAGAATGGCCGCTGCAGCATCAGCCTCGCCGCGAAGCCCGGCGCCAGCAATCACGAGACGGGCCTCGCCCTCGACGTGAGCCAGTACAGCTCGTGGAAGACCATCCTCCAGAACAAGGGCTTCAAGTGGCTCGGCTCGGGCGATCCGGTGCATTTCGATTACGCGGGCACGGGCGCGGTGAGCTACAAGGGCCTCGACGTGAAGGCATTCCAGAGGCTGTGGAACCGCAACAACCCGGGCGACGCGATCTCGGTCGACGGCGCGTGGGGCCCGCAGACGGAGGCGCGCATGAAGAAGTCGCCCGCGGGCGGCTTCGCGAAGGGCGCGACGTGCGGGACGGCGATTCAATACGAAGGGCCGGAGGGCGATTCCGAGGGTGTGGACGTGGATCAGGCATTCTCGCGTGACCCGCAGGGCCCGGACTTCTTCATGCCGCTGCCGCTCGATTCGGCCGAGGCCGCGACGGAATTCGAGGCCGAGAACTGCACGGATCACGCGCACTGATTGCGCGAAAACGATAGGCGCGGGCCGGATTCCCCGCGCCCTATCGTTTCATGCCCGGGCCCACGTCCCCCGAGGACCCAGGGGACCCGTGTAGCTAGAGGTAGGATGCGAGCAAGGCGCGGAGAGGGCGTGCGCCGCGGAAGGAGGGGCCTCGCGAAGGCATCATTTCCGCGATCGAGGCGTTGCGCGACGAACGGCGCCGGTCCGTCCATCGGGTATGCTCTTCCGCATGCCTTCGTTCGCGTCGCGCCCCCGCGGCCCCCTTCCGTTCCTCACGCTTTGTGCCTCGGCGCTCGTGTTGTCCTCGGCGCTCGTCGCCGGTTGCCAGCGCGACCGGCAGCCGACCTACGGCCAGGCCCAGCCCCCGCCCGGACAGTACCCGCCGCAGCAAGGGTATCCGCCGCCGCAACAAGGCTACCCGCCGCCGCAGACGAACCCGCAGCAGCCCCCGCAGCAGCCGCAACCCACGAGCCCATTTCCCGGTTTTCCGTGGCCGTTCCCGGCTCCGACGACGACGGGCGGCGCACCGGCACCGACGGGCGGGCTGCCCACCTCGCCGCTGAACGATCCGATCAACAACGTCGACGTCGGCTTTCTCCGGAGCCAGGCCGGCGTCGTGATGGGCGAGCTCATCGGAGCGTTGCCCGCGAACAAGCAGTCCATCGTGCGCGACATCCCCTTCGTCGCCGATCCCACGCCCGGCGAGGTGAACGCCTTCGCCGCGTGCGACGACCAGGGCCTGCCGCTCATGGCCATCACCGACGGCCTGCTCGAGATCGAGGCGTACATCGCGCAGTACAAGGCGAACGACGAGATCTTCGGGACACGCAAGCTCGACGAGTACCTGCGTCTGCTCGCGCAGCAAGGCGGCATGGTGCGGCCAGGGCCGGGCTTCGTCGATCCGGGCCAGCAGATCGACGCGCGCAAGGTTTCGCGTCAGCACCAGCTCTTCGATGAGCAGGTCGGCTTCGTGCTCGGACACGAGCTCGGCCATCACCACCTCGGACACCTCGGCTGCACGGCGAACCAGGGCGGCAGCCGCGGCGTGAACCCCGCCGATCTCGGCAGGCTGCTCTCGCGCACGTTGCCCTTGTTCAACCAGCCGAACGAGATCGCCGCCGACGTGGCCGGGACGAACAACCTGCTCGCCGCAGGCATGCGCCGTCAGGGCTACCGGCTGACGGAGGGCGGCGCGGTGCTCACGCTTCAGTTTTTCGCGAACCTCGATCAGCTGACGCCCGCGACGGTCGTCTTCAACTTCGAACGCACGCACCCGCACCCGATGGTGCGTCTCCCGATCGTGCAGCAGACCGCCGCGTCGTTCCGTTTGACCGGCGGCGCGCCGAACCCCTTCGGCGGCCTCTTCGGCCAGTAGTCACCCCGAACGTTTCGCGCGCGCCGCTTCCACCGCCGCGCGCGGATCGACGACCCCAAAGCCCTGCCGATCGAGCGCGATCCCCGGCGTGCCACGCGCCGTCGTCATGAGGATACGCC
>JANMGF010000328.1:0-4101 GCA_031374535.1 Polyangium sp. (in: bacteria) | reverse complement strand
AACGGCGAGCCGAAAGGTGCGCTGGATGGTGGCGTGGGGCGTGACGATGGGGGATGGCTTCGGGGGGTGATGGGGCTCGATTCCAGGCCAAAACGGCCAGGTCCTTCGCGAAAATTACCACGCCTCCCCGGGCCAGGGCCCCGCTTCCTTTCTCCCGAGCCTCGGGCTTCGCTACACTCCGCGGCCATGCATCGTTTCCAGGTCCACGCCGCACTCGCGCTCACGTCGCGACGACCACGACCGCCTGCGGCGACGACAAATCCAAGACGGGCGCCGCTCCGAGCGCGAGCACGAGCGCCGCCGCCGCGCCGACGGCCGCCGCGCCTCCCAAGAAGACGATGCCGGCGCTGATCGTCGACTCGCTCGGGCCCTACATCGGGCAGATCCGCGTCGACATGAAGCAGGAAAACTGGCCGGAGAAGCTCACGGCCGCGGTGAAGGATCTGCCGATCAACGGCGAGCAGGTGACGCTCATCGCCGAGAAAAAAGCACGGACACCCGACGTCGCCGCCGTCGTCGCGGAGCTCGGTCGTGCAGGCGCGCCGAAGATCCTCCTGAAGACCGATGGCCGCGACGACGTACCGAAGGAGCTGCTCGTGACGCCACCCGACAAGGTCTCGGCGCCGCCCGGCTGCTCGGTCACGGTGATGGTGCTGAAGGACCTCTCGACCGCGGTGTGGCCGTTCAAGGGCGGCCTCGGGAAGAAGCAACGCAAAGGGTTTGCCGGGCCAGACCTTTCGAACACGGCAGACGTGATCAAGAAGGACCTCGCGCTCTGCGACTCGACGATCGCCCTCTTCTCGGGCGACGACACGGTGTCGTGGGAGATGACCTATAACCTCGCGGGGACGCTGAAGGTCGTCGACGAGAAGAGCGACAAGAAGAAGATCGACACGCTCGTGTTGCCCGGCGAGTCGCCCGTCGCAGGCAGGGCCGTCACGCTGAAGAAGTAGCGGGCAAGATCTTCACGAGGTGCTCGCGCGCGATCGCCAGGATCCCGAGCGCGAACACGTGCCCCCAGAGAACACCGGTCGCGAGCCGCGCGGGATGCCACACGGGATGCAAGCCGAGGTCCTGCGTGACGACGTCCCCCAGCATGATCACGCTCGCGACGAACCCGTAACCGAGGCAAGCACGCACGCTCCATCGCGGTCGCGGGAAAACCCCGGCCGTGACGAGCCCCGCGAAGATGCCCGCGCATCGACTGCAAAGCGGCATGAGCACGCCTGCGAGCGGGAGCGTACGCGCGGGGTTCAAGTGACAAACCGGCGCGAAGAGCGCGTAAAGAAGGTCGCCCGTCTCGGGGCTCGTCACGCGGTGCGCGAAGGGCACGAGGAACGGCGCGAGGCCGACGACGCAAAGGAGCACGCGAAGGACGCGCTCAGGGTCTAGGCGCGGGCGGGCGGCTTCTTGCCGACGCGCGTCATCACTTCCTGGAGATCGCTCCATACCTCGCGCTTCGCCGTGGGTTGCCGCAGGAGGTAGGCGGGATGGAACGTCGGCATGACGGGGATCCCGCGGTACATTTTCCACTTGCCGCGCAACTTCGTGATGCCCTCGGTCGTGCCGAGCAGGCCCTGGATCGCGGTCGCGCCGAGGGCGACGATGAACTTCGGGCGCACGAGCTCGATCTGCGCGGCGAGGTAACTCTTGCACGCCTCCATCTCGTCGGGCTCGGGCTTGCGGTTCTCCGGAGGCCGGCATTTGACGATGTTGCAGATGTAGACCTCGCCCGCGCGGTACCCCATCGCGGCGATCATCTTGTCGAGGAGCTGGCCCGCAGGACCGACGAAGGGCTCGCCCGCGAGGTCCTCCTCGACGCCTGGACCTTCGCCCACGAAGAGGAGCTCGGAGAGAGGGTTGCCGCGGGAAAACACGGTCTGCGTGCGCGTCTGGCAGAGGCCACAACGCGTGCAGCTCGTGACCTCGGAGGCGAGCACACGCAGCCGCTCGACACGCGCTTCAGGGGTCTGCACTTCGGCGCGAGCGGCGACAGGGCGAGCCGGCGGGGCCGCGGGCGTGAACACCGGAGGCGCCTGCGGGGCCGAACGTTCGGGCGGCGGCTGGAAGGTCGCCGGCTCGCGCGTGGGCAGAGGCTCGTCGTGGGTCGGCTCTCGGGCGAACGCTTGCGCTTGCGGCGCCGGCTGCGCAGAGGGCGGCGACAAGGGCAAACCCCACGCGCCCGTGCTCTCGTACCAGCCCACGAGAGCGCGCACCGAGGCCGCGATCTCGAAGAGCTCGTCACGAAGATCGGCGTGGGGCTCGTCCATGGCGGACCGGCGTCAGTGACTCCCACCTTCTTGCTGCAAGAACCGCTCGGCGTCGAGCGCGGCCATGCAGCCCGTCCCCGCAGCCGTGACGGCCTGCCTGTACGTCCAGTCCTGCACGTCGCCCGAGGCAAACACGCCGGGCACGCTCGTGCGCGTGGAGCCAGGCACGGTCTTCAAGTAGCCGTTCGGGTGCGTCTCGAGCTGGTCCATGAAGAGCTCCGTCATGGGCGTGTGGCCGATCGCCACGAAAAACGCGTTGACGGGAACCTTGGACGTTTCGCCGGTCTTGAGGTTCTTCACGACAATCCCGGTCACCCGATCCTCCTTGACGTCGAGCACCTCGTCGACGACGTGGCTGTAGAGGATCTTGATCTTCGGGTTCGACACGACGCGATCGATCATCGTCTTGCTCGCGCGGAAATCATCGCGGCGATGCACGAGCGTGACCGAGGAGCAGAGGCCCGCGAGGTAACTCGCCTCCTCCATCGCGGTGTCGCCGCCGCCGACGACGGCGACGTCCTGGTTGCGATAGAGCGCGCCGTCGCACACGGCGCACGCGCTGACGCCCTTGTTCTTGAGGGCGTCCTCGCTCGGCAGGCCGAGGTAGTTCGCGCGCGCGCCCGTCGCGACGATCACGGTCTTCGCGAGGTAAAGCGTGTCCTCGACCCAGACCTTGAAAGGCCGCGCCGAGAAGTCGACCTTCGACACGTCCGCCGTCACGATCTCGGTGCCCTGGTGCTCGGCCTGGTCCCGGAAGCGCTGCATCAGCTCCTGGCCCGTGACCTTGTGCGGGAAGCCCGGATAGTTCTCGACCTCGGTCGTGAACATGAGCTGCCCGCCAGGGATCAGCCCGCCCGCGTTGAACCCCTCGATGCAGAGCGGCTTCAAGTTCGCGCGAGCGGCGTAGATGGACGCAGTCAGGCCCGCCGGGCCCGAGCCGATGATGATGACGTTGCGGACGGGTGTGTCGGTCATGCTGTCCCGGGTCATAGCGAAGGCGCGCGGCCGCGTCGATACGGCCTTGCACAGGGACGAACGGACCCAGGCAGAAGCAGGCGATCCAGGCCGAGAAGTTACCGCGACTTGGGCTTCTTCTTCTTGTCCTTGGGCGGCGGCGGAGGCGCTTGGGAGGCGGCGATGCCGGCGTTGTAGTCGTCGGCGACCTCGTGCAGGTACGCTTCGCTCGTGAGCTTGGGGAAGTCCGAGGGCGTGACCTTGTCGGTGGCCATCGCGGTGGCCTTGTCCGCCTCGCGACGCATGCCGCCTACCGCGCTGTTGTAGATGAAGTAGCCGACCGCGCCGGCGATGACGCCGCCGATGATGATGGCCGTGGAGCCCGCCGTCGGGAGGATCGGATCTTCACGCGTGGCCGCCCCGACGATGGCCCAGCCGCCCGCCACGCCGTACCCGATGCCCATCACGAGCATGCCGGTGGACCGCTTGCCCGCGTTGTCCTTGATGCCCTTCTCGTAGACCGAGAGCGAGTTCGCGTGGTTCTCGCGGACCTCCACGACGCGCTCCTCGAACGCATCCTCGAACGCCTTGTCGCGCGCGATGTGCAGCGCGCTGAGCACGTCGATCTCCTTGCGGCCCTGGTAGACGCCCCACTGGTAGCCGCGTCGCGCGACCTGCTGGTTGCCGTAGATGCGGTCGGAGCCGACGCGACGACCCTGCGCGTCGTAGATGTCACGTTGCGCGAGCTCGACACGCTCGTTCGTCGTGTACGTGAAGCTCTCGCCCTCGACCTTCAGGGGCTCGCCGTTCTTTTTGTGCTGAAACTAATAATCTTATTGGTCGGGGGCCGTGGGGGGGGGCTTGGGAATGGCGCAGC
>JANMGF010000322.1:0-2732 GCA_031374535.1 Polyangium sp. (in: bacteria) | reverse complement strand
GCTGTATCTCTTTGCGAACGCCTGCTCCGGCTCCCCCCCCCCCCCCGTCGATTAGGCGTTGTTTTTTTGTACTCCGGGTCGAAATCGTAGTTCAAAGCACGACGGTCAGGGGCGCGGCGGCCAGGCCATGTCGAGCGAATCGACGGCATGGCCTGGCGCCTGGATGCTCTCGAAGGGCGCGGGCGCCGCGAACGGAAGGGCCTCGCCCCTGGCATTCGACTTCGTCAGCCACTTCATGCTGAGATGAATGTGGTGGTGGTGGTAAGGCCACCCCGCGCCGTAGGACATGCTCGTCGAGAAGGCATTGGCCTCGGCCTGGCTGATCCTCTTGCGATTCCCGGCGGGTAACGCGGCCAGCGTCGACGCGGCGTTCTGGAGCAGGGGCGCGAGGATCGTATCCACGCCGATGACGCGTGTCCTCGAGGAGGCGAAGAGCTTCGCCATGAAGAAGGCCTGCCGGGGCAGATCGACGATGTGGCTCTTCGTCGCGGTGGACGTGCAATATCCGTCGGCGTGGCTCGCGCCGTCGTTGCAGACGATCTCCGCGTCGTTCGAGCCGTCGGTCTGGAAGTACGAGATATCGATGTTGCCGCCCTGATCGTGCGTGCTCTGGGGGTGGCGGGGGTCTCCGATGTCGTAGCCGGGCGTGATGCCGTCCATCTGGCAGATATCGATGAGCGAGAGGGGCTTCGTGCCAGGGAAAGCCTTGCGCGTCTCGGCGAGGGCGTGACGGACGAGCATGACGAGCTCGCGCCGGGCGAAGCGGTAATTGGAGTACGACGCGAAGTCATACCCGTCCCCGACCACGGAGTCGGAGGGATCGGCGAAGGGGAACGGGATCAGGCCGCCGCCGTTCGAGCCGCGCCCGTCGCAATCAGCGAGGGAAAACCCGGCGCCCGTGCAGGTCGCGCCGTCCACGTAAGGGAAGTGATCGACGTGCAGGCTGTAGCCATTCGTGGCGCCCGCGTGCCCGAGGACGCGGAGGTAATACGCCGAGCCGCCGTCCTTGGAGTATAAGCCGTAGAATTCCGTATCGGTCTCCTGGCCGCGCCACGAATAAGGGTATTCGGCGCCGTTGCGGGAGCCGACGAGGTGACCCCCATCATCGTACACCACGAGATCGAGATCCCCGGCGGACTGGTTCATTTCGATGCCGACACGCGCGATGGTGCGGGCGGGCACGACGACGCGGATCCAGTCTTCATCGCCGTTCGAGATGGCCAGGTTCTTCGTTTCGCCGAGGGGCGCGTCCGCGGCGTTCGCGCGGGTGTTGTTCGGCTCGAGCACGTCCCCTTTTCCAGCAAGGATCACCTCGTCGCTCGCCTCGGCAGGCTCGGATTTTTCAGGATCGGCTTCGGGCTCGGCCTCGGAGACGGAGACGGAGACGGAGACGGTGGGCTCGGCGGCCTCCGCCTCGTCGATTCCGGCCTCGTCCTGTTCTCCCTGACAACCGTGGGCCATGACGGCGAGGGCCATGACCACGAAGTAAGACCATTCACGTCGAGCTCTCATTCTCAATCATCCATCCGGCTAAAGTGTGTCCCCCCGGGCGAACACGACCGTGATTCGAGCGTGCAGCCCGATCAAGCCAGAAGGATGATTTACCCGCGAATAAATGGGAGCATTGGGGGACTTTCCCGCCTCGGCGCGTGGGGCTGCGCCCGATGAACTAACGCCGCTCGCCAATGCCCCACAAACTCCAGCCATCACGCAGGTAGATGCGGCCTTCGCCCACGCTGATGGCCGGCTCGTTGAGCACGCGGTCGAGGACACGAGGGCGGAAGGCGCGGCAAGGCGCGGGCAAGGTCCAGCGCCAGAGCCGGGTGAATGGCTCCTCGAGCCGCTCGGCGAAGAGCGCTTCGGGGCTCGACCAGGCAATGGCATTCTCGTCCACCGCGACGATCGCCGGCATCTCGGTCGACCAGAGCTCGAACGAAAGACGCCCGCTCCAGGGATCGAAGGGCGAGCCAGGCCAGCCCCCGCCGAGGGACGAGACGCCCCGCGGCGCGCCGGTCTCGACGTCGAATCGATAAAGCTGGGCCGTCGTGCCCTCGACGCCCACGGCCGCGAGTACGCCCCCACCAGGGCCGCCCACGGAGACGACGTCCCCGGGCACCTGCGCCTCCCAGCGGAGGATCCCGGTTTTCCCGTCCATCGCAGCGATCCGCGAGGACGCACGGATGGGGCGCTGCGCGAGCAGGCTACGTTGCAAGGTATCGAGGGCGTCGCCCATGAGCGCCGGCTCCTCGGCGAGCGCTTCGAGCAGCTCCTCTTCACAGGAGATCTTGCGCGCGGCATCCTCCGCGACGCGCGCCGATCGATCGAGCAGGAAAAACATGCCGGCGCCGGCCCCGGCGACCGTGCGGCTACGCGCGCTGAGCGACCAGAGGACCTCACCGCTTTCGACGGCCCGCGCGACGAGCGTGCCCCGATCGTCGGTGCCACGCACGGGCGCAGTCACGCCGAGCACGACGTCCGCGGTGGTGGCGAGCATGGCCTCCTCGCTGCCCCAGGAGAGGCCACGGGCAAAGGAGCGGCGTTCGGTCCGGTAAAACCTCACCTGCCTGTGGATCCACGAGATCAGGTAATGGTCGCCGGCCCCGGGCGCGAGGGGCATGAGGAAAAGCTTGCAGCTCCCGTCGTGGGCCACGAGGCGCATATCGTTGCCGCGGGCCTGCTCCTCGGAGCCGGGCGAATCCACGAGGCCAATGGCGCCCGCGGGGCTGACGTCG
>JANMGF010000305.1:0-1866 GCA_031374535.1 Polyangium sp. (in: bacteria) | reverse complement strand
CTACGCGGAAAAGCATCACAGGATCAATGCTGGTCGGGCGGAATGTCGAGTGACCAGGCCCCGGGCCCCGGTATGAATTCCCGTGGTGACAGTCGATGTCGCAGAAGCTCTACCGCACGTGAGGTAGGGGCACATCCCGCGTGGGCTTACTATTTGCGGGGGCGCTGGATCCGTCAGGTGTGGAATCGACGTCAATGGGAATGGGGCGTCGATATGCGGCGGCTCGCCGTCGTCATTTTTGGAAAAACGAATGGGCCCTGCGCGGGGGCATCGTGCCGGAGGCGAGGGCCAGGGTAAGGGCGCGAAAGGATTCGGTCTCGAAAGGTTTGAAGAGGAGGCGATCGCCGACCTCGCCGACGAACGCGCGGACCTCGTCGGTGCAGGCGCCACCCGTCAAAAAACCGACACGCCGGTCGAGCGCGGGATCGAGCTCGAGAAGGGCGTCATAAAGCGCGGCGCCGGTCGTGCCGGGCATCATGAGGTCACAGAGGACGGCGTCGAATCGTTCGCCCGAGCGGACGAGCGCGATCGCCTCGTCGGCGCCGGACGCGAGGGAAAGGTTCATGTCGCGGCCGAGCATGCGGCGCACGGCGGCGCAAACGTAGGGTTCGTCGTCGACGAAGAGGACGCGGGGACGGGGGCCACTCCCCACGGGGAGGATGTTCGCGGGCGGAATCGACGCGGGTTCGGCGGCAGGGAGGCTCACGCGGAACGTCGATCCGACGGAGGGATGGCTCTCGACGGAGAGCTCGCCGCCAAGGGCGGTGACGATGCTGTGGCAAACCGAGAGGCCGAGACCCATGCCCTCGCCGACGGGCTTGGTCGTGTAGAACGGGTCGAAGATACGCGAGAGGCGCTCGGGTGGGATGCCGACGCCGTTGTCGTGGACCTCGACGAGGACGCGCCCCTCGTGCGCGAGGGTCACGATGCGGATCTCGTTCTCGGACGCGGGCCTCGGGGGCATGGCCTGCGCGGCGTTGGCGAGGAGGTTGACGAAGACCTGGCCGAGGCGCGGTTCGTTGCCGAGGACGAGGGGCACGTCGCCGAAAGCAAACGTCACGCGGGTCCGGTGGCGCAGGGCGTGGTGGGTCATGCGGATGGCCGTGGAGAGGACGGCGTGCACGTCGACAGGTCCGCGGTTCGAGGCGTCGTCGTCGGCGCGCGAAAACGTGGACATGTCGTGCACGATGGAGCGCATGCGCCGCGCACCCTCGAGGGCCTCGTCGAGGGCCTGCACGGCAGCGGGGTACGTGTCGACCTCGGAGGGCGCGCGGCGGAGGGCGGTCGCGACGAACTCGAGGTTCACGAGGACGAAGGAGAGGGGGTTGTTGATCTCGTGGGCTACGCCGGCCGCCATCGAGCCGAGCGACGCGAGCCTGTCGGCGAGGAGAAGGCGGGCTTGGGCGTAGTTGCGTTCGGTGACGTCGCGGCAGAAGGCGACGACGGCGCGGGTCTCGTCGCCGTCGCGGATCGGGAAGAGGATCGTGTCGAAGACGTGGCGTTTGCGGGTGGTGCTCCAGGTGTTCTTGTCGCTCGTGAGGTCGATCTCGAGGTCGTGGATCTCGACGATCTCGCCCGCGTACGCGCGCGCGAAGAGCGCGGACAGGCCGCTCGTGATGTGGATAGGATCGGTGAGGGCGTTGAAGTGGCCGATGCCGTAACGCGTGCTGGGCAGGTCGAGCTGATTTCGGTTCGCCTCGTTCATGCGCACGGAGACGCCGTCGGGGCCGAAGATCTGGATGCCCACGGGGGCGTTCTCGAAGACGGCCTGCGCGAGCCGCTCGCTGTCGCGGAGCGCGCGTTCGGCGCGGCGGCGCTCGGTGATGTCGGTGGAGACGCCGAGCGCGCCCGTCACGGCGCCCGACG
>JANMGF010000140.1:0-1524 GCA_031374535.1 Polyangium sp. (in: bacteria) | reverse complement strand
TTGAACCCGCGAATCTCGCTGGAGGACACGCCGTTCGTGATTCCGGCGGAGGACGTGCCATGGCCGCAGGGCGAAAAGCCTCGCCGCGCGGGCGTGAGCGCGTTCGGGCTCAGTGGGACGAATGCGCACGTGATCGTGGAGGAGGCGCCGGTCGAGGAGCCGAAGAAACGAGCGAAGGAGGCGCCCTGGTATCTGTTGCCGCTGTCCGCGAAGAGCCCGTCAGCGCTCTCGGCGCTGGCGCGCTCGTATGGAGAATGGTTGTCCGCGTCGCCGGAAGTATCGCTGCCGGACGTGGTCTACACGGCGAGCGTACGTCGAATGCATCACGAGCACCGGCTGTCGGTGGTGGGCGGGACGCGGGAGGAGCTCGCGGCGGCGCTGTCGTCGTTCGGGCGCGGGCAGGCGCCGGGGGGCGTGGCGCAGGGGAGGGCCGAAGCGCAGGGGCGGCCGAAGGTCGTATTCGTGTTTCCTGGGCAAGGATCGCAATGGCTGGGCATGGGGCGGAGCTTGCTGGCGGAAGAGCCTGCGTTTCGTGCGGCGCTCGAGGTGTGCGACGAGGCGATCCGGACTGAGGCGGGTTTCTCGGTGATCGAGCAGCTCCTGGCGCCGGAGTCGCAATCGCGGCTGGGCGAGATCGACGTGGTGCAGCCGGTCCTTTTCGGGATCGAGGTGGCGCTGGCGGGGCTATGGCGCTCGTGGGGCGTGGAGCCGGATTGCGTGGTCGGGC
Organism: Polyangium sp. (in: bacteria); assembly: GCA_031374535.1. Classification (GTDB taxonomy): domain Bacteria; phylum Myxococcota_A; class Polyangia; order Polyangiales; family Polyangiaceae; genus Polyangium. Next base: position 797 of record JANMGF010000140.1, on the reverse strand, counting down.
ATAGCATGGGGGAGGTTGCTGCGGCGCATGTGGCGGGGCTGCTCCACATCTCGGACGCGGCGAAGGTCATCTGTCGCCGGAGCCGTCTCCTGCGTCGAATCAGCGGGCAGGGAGCGATGGGGCTCTGCGAGCTGGGAATGGCGGAGGCGGAGGAGGCGATCGTCGGTTACGAGCATGCGCTCGGCGTGGCGGTGAGTAATGGCCCGCGGTCGACGGTGTTGTCCGGGTCTCCCGCGGCGCTGGAGGAGGTGCTGGGAGCGCTGGAGAAGAAGGGCGTCTTTTGCCGCCGGGTGAAGGTGGACGTGGCGTCGCACAGCCCGCAGGTGGAGCCGTTGCGCGCGGAGCTGTTATCGGGGCTGCGGGAAGTGAGCGGGCATCGAGGCCATGTGGCCATGCGCTCGACGGTGACGGGGGAACAACTCGAAGGCGGGGAGCTCGGCGCGGATTACTGGTGGAAGAACCTGCGGGCGCCGGTGCGATTCTCGCAGGTGACGCAAGAATTGATGAAAGAGGGCCACAGCGTCTTCGTGGAGCTCGGCCCGCATCCGATCTTGCTGCCGTCGATCGAGGAGAATCTGAAGGAGACGAAGGTCGAGGGAGCCGCGATTGCATCGATGCGGCGGCACACGGATGAGCGTCGGAGCATGCTGGAGGCGCTGGGGGCGCTTTCCGTGCGAGGCCACGCGGTGGAGTGGGGGAAGCGTTTTCCCGAGGGTGGTCGCGTGGTGGCATTGCCGGCGTATGCGTGGCAGCGGGAGCGATTCTGGATCGATCCGCCCGCGAAACGGGCGCGTGCC
>JANMGF010000206.1:0-4836 GCA_031374535.1 Polyangium sp. (in: bacteria) | reverse complement strand
GCACATCGTCCAGGTCGTCGAGTTCGCCGAGGAGAACGGCCAGCACTACCTCGTGCTCGAGTACGTCGACGGCCCGAGCCTCGGCGCCACGCTCTACGAGCTGAGGAAACGCGGCGAGCGCCTCAGCATCCCCGAGGTCGCGCACATCGCGGTCGAGACGGCGCGCGGCCTCGACTACGCGCACCACAAGCTCGGCGAGGACGGCCGCCCCTTGCTCATCGTCCACCGCGACGTGAGCCCCTCGAACATCCTGCTCTCGCGCGAGGGCGTCGTGAAGCTCGCCGACTTCGGCATCGCCCGCGCCCGCGAAAGGCTCTCGCCCACGCAGGGCGGCGCCGGCACATTGAAGGGCAAATTCGCCTACATGGCGCCCGAGACGATCCTGCGTGGGCGCCTCGACGCGCGTTCGGATCTCTTCTCGTTCGGCGTGGTCCTCTTCGAGATGCTCACCGGCAAGAGCGCGTTCACTGGCGAGACCGAGGCCCACACCATCCAGCGCGTCACGACCGAAGACCTGCCCCCCGCCTCGAGCCAGAACCGCGCCGTCCCGTCCGAGTTCGACGAGATCGTCCGCAGGCTCCTCGATCGCGACCCGGACAACCGCCCTGCGCGTGGGCTCGAGATCGTCGACGCGATCGCCAATCTCCGTCTCCACACCTCACCCCCGCCGAGCGAGCTGCTCATGGAGACCATCGCGCGCCTCTTCCCCATCCGCCGCGGCGAGGCCCAGGAGCGCGCCACCGTTCGTCCGGCTCGCCCCCGCGTCATCGTCGTCGACGAGTCACGCACGCTCCGCGCCCTCGTCCGCGCGAGCCTCGGCCAGCGGTACACCGTCGTCGAGGCGAGCACCGGCGACGAGGCGCGCACCGCGATGCGTGGCGTCGTCCCGGACGCGGTCGTCTGTCAGCGGACGCTCCAGGGCATGTCGGGCCTCGAGCTTTGCCATTCGATGCGCGAGAACCCGCGCCTCTCGGAGGTCCCGTTCATCCTGCTCGCGGCCGACATCACGCCTGAGCTCGAGGCCGAGGCCCGCATGGTCGGCGTGCAGGCCGTGTTGCCCAAGCGCTTCGACCCTCGCCAGCTCGAAGCTACGCTGCAGAAGATCCTGGATCCGTGACGTGGCCGCGGCGTGTTTGCCCGGCCTGCCCGTCCCCTTGTGGGCAAGGGCAAGGGAGCGCGCCATGAACGAGACAGAGCGCCTGTTCCAAGAGCGACCTCGCACCGACGAGGAGCTCCAGGAGCGCCTCGCGGAGGTACCGCCGGCCGATCTCCGGCAGGGCCTCGTCGCGCGCCTCGCGACCCGCGGCGCCCTCCCGCGCGAGGTCCCGATTTACGTACGCGCCTTCTCCCGGATCGGCCTCTCTGCGTCGGATCTTCCCTCGCTCACGGGCGTGCTCATGGACGCGCAGGCGCCCATCGAGGGGCGCGCCGTCGCGCTCGCGCTCCTGCGCGCCATCGATCCTTCCCGCGCGCAAGAGCTCGCGCGATCCGTCACGCCGGCCGAGCTCCTCGCCATGAACGACGCGCAGCTCCTCGTGGTCATCGCGGGCCTCTCCGCCACGCCTGCGCGCCTGCCCGAGATCACCGACAAGATCGCCCGCCAGCCGCGCGAATCCCGCCTCGCCCGCTTCGAACAGATCGATCGCCTGCGCAGGCGCGCCGGCGTGCCGGCGGCTCTCCTCTACGAAGACCTCGTTCGTCGTGACGACCTCGGCCTCGGCGACGTCGCCGTCGATTGCCTCGTCGAGGAGGGCGGCGCCGCTTCCGTTTGGCTCTGCGAGTCGCTCTGGCACGACGCGCCGAGCAAGGCGCCCCGCGCGCGCTGGGCCGACGTCCTCGCCCGCTTTTTTCGTTCCTCTGGCCGCCCGAGCGCGCCTCCTCTACGCGTCCGCGTATTTGCTTCGGAGCCAAACGAAGAAGAGGAGGGCGCGCGCTTCATTTTGCTTTCGGTGGAGAGCCCCCTCGACGAATCCCTCACGCTCGCGCGCGTACGCCTGGACGGAGCCGGCACGCTCACGAACGGCGTGATCACGACGCTCGCGGACGAGCGTGATCTCGAGGACTGGCTCTCCGAAGGCGAGACGCTTCTGCCCCGCACACCCTCGCCACCCGCGCCGCTCGTGGCCCTCGTCGAGGAAGCTCTGCGCCGCACGCGTACGCCCCCACGCGCGGCCCCGGAGCTCTTCGCGGCGGCTTGCTGGTTCTCGCTCGCCGCGCGGCTCTGACCTCGCGCTTCACCCCACGATCGCGTCGTCCACCTCGACGCCCACCGGGCAATGATCGCTGCCCGTCACGTGGGGCGAGAGGAACGCCCGCCTGAGGTGCTTGGCCGCGCCTTTCGAGGCGAGCACGTAGTCGATGCGCCATCCCACGTTTTTCGCGCGCACGCCGAACCTCTGGCTCCACCACGAGTAGTGCCCGGGGCCTTGTTCGAAGGCGCGGAACGTGTCCACGTAACCCGCGCGGATCCACCGATCGAGCTCCTCGCGCTCCTCGGGCGTGAACCCGCTCGTCTTCACGTTCTCCTTCGGCCTCGCGAGATCGATCTCGCGGTGAGCGGTGTTGAAGTCGCCGACCACGAGGATCGGCTCGCCGCGCCGCTGCCTCGGCTCGAGCAGATCAAAAAGACGCCGATAGAACGCGAGCTTGAACGGGATACGGCTGTTGTCGCGGAGCGTCCCATTCCCGTTGGGGAAATACACGTTCGCCAGCGTCAGCCGCCCGAAGCGCGCCATCTGCACGCGCCCCTCCGCGTCGAAGGCCTTGTCCTTCATCGACGTCGTGATTCGATCCGGCGCGAGCCGCGACAGGATCCCCACGCCGCTGTATCCCGGCCGCTCCGCCGCCACGATCGAGTGGTGCCAGCCGCCGCCGATCGACGCGAGGCAGGGCCCGAGCTGGTCCTCGCGCGCGCGTACTTCCTGAATGCCCACGATGTCGGCCTGCTCGTTCGCGAGCCACGCGGAGAACCCTTTGCCCACGACCGAGCGCAGCCCGTTCACGTTCCAGCTAACGATCTTCATGCGTCGCGACGACAACTCTAGAGTTTGGCCGGGCCGTGTCAAGCAAATCCGGTCGCGCGACCACGGCGCGGGTCAACGCGACGCGTACGCTCGGCAGGAAGGCGAGGGCCTCGAGATCCAGGCCTGCCTCGACGAGCGCGCGCGCACGGCCGAGACGCCCGTGAACGCCGAGCGACGACCGAGCAGCGCCGCCGCGCGCGCCGCATCCACGAGCCTCCGCGCCGCGTCCCCGACGACGGCGTCGACGCCGGTCAGATCCACGATCAAGAACCGCGCCGCCGTGCTCGCGCCGCACGTCGTGCGTGACGACGAGCCCCTCGAGCTTGAACACCTCGGCGAGCCCTCGGATGAGGCCGATCACCATCGGCGACAGGCCTTGCCGCGTGGAGTGGTAATGCAGCCGCACCTCGCTCGGGCCGATGTCGGTGCAATCGAACGAGGGCGGCGTGAGCGCGGGGAAGGTGAGGGCGATGCGGCCGTGCATGTTGTCGAGCTCCTGGAGGAACTCGACGAACGTCTTGCCGGCCAGGCGCATCAGGTCGCCGTAGCCCTGCCGGCCGGTGTCGTGGGACCCAGTGCTCGCCGAAGGCTTCGAGCAGCGCGGGGACGGGGACGTCGAGCTCGCGGCTGGCGGCCTGCACGAGCGCGTAGGTGACCTCGTTCGGGTAGGCCTGCATGCTCACGAACGACGCGTGCTCCACCCCCGCGGCGCGCCGGATCCGCAGCCACGCCTCGGCACCGAAGCGCGCGGTGACGAGATCCTGCATGGACTTGTTCACGAGACCGTACATCGCCCTCCCGGCGCGCGGACGCGCCCGTCGCCATCCTGCATCGAGGGCAAAAACGTACGTCTCGAACCTATCATGGGGCGCTCGCCGCAGAGGCTTACGGGCGGAAGGGGAGGGGAGGGGACAAAAGCAAAACAGCCGACCCTTGCGGAATCGGCTGTTTCGGACTGCTTTTCTTTACGAGCGGGGTGGACGGGACTCGAACCCGCGGCCTCCGGCGTGACAGGCCGGCGTTATAACCAACTTAACTACCACCCCAACGTGGCGAACTCTGGTGTCGGTGTTCCGTTCTCACGAACGGCGTCGTTGCTTCGTTCTTGCGAGCGGGGCCGGTGTCTACCAGCCTCATTCACCGTTTGCAAGACCCTGTTTTCTTTTTTTCTTTCCCGGCCATCCAGTCGACATCCAACGATCGGCCGGGGTGGGCGGGACAGGGGTCGAACCTGCGACCATCGGCTTGTAAGGCCAACGCTCTACCGCTGAGCTACCCGCCCTTTGGAGAGGCCGCGGAGTTTACCCGGGGCGTCTTTTCCGTCAAGGATTTTTTTCGTGGCGGACGGTAGGGACCGGCTGGCTTCGTGAACACCGCCCGCGCACATAGGCCACGCCAAACTACCGCCTGCGAGGGCAATCGGGCTAGAGTCGGCTCGCGGGCGCACGAACGACGAAGGTGCGACGCGGCCGCGAAGGGCGGCCCGAGGAGCAACGGAGAGGCGCATGACTGAGCGGATCGGCATTCTCGCGGGCTGGGAGCAGTCCTTCCCCCCCGCGTTCATCGAGCGGTGCAACCGCGTCCCTGGCATCCACGCGGAGTTCGCGCAAATCGGAGGGACGCCCGAGCGGTTCGTCTCCCCGTACCGCGTGCTCGTCGACCGGATCAGCCAGGAGGTGCAGCACTACCGCCTCTACCTCAAGGCTGCGGCGCTCGGCGGCGCGTACGTCATCAACGATCCTTTCTGGTGGAGCGCCGACGATAAATTCTTCGGCTTCTCGCTCGCTGCGCGCATGGGCGTCGCCACGCCGCG
>JANMGF010000194.1:0-7032 GCA_031374535.1 Polyangium sp. (in: bacteria) | reverse complement strand
CCATCGCAACCGCTCCAGGCGACGGCGACGCACTTGCCCTTGTGGATGGTTTTGCGGGAATTATCGAGGATGCCACGCGCCCAGAGCTTCGCCAATCCCGGCGAGCCGAGTTCGGTGTGCAGGCCGAGGTGCTTCAGGCCTTCGAAAGCGCCCGCGCTTCCTTCGTTCGGCCAGACGAAGCCGGCCTTTCACCTCTACAAAACGGCCCTGCCTTTCGCGGCCAAAGCCCTCGCGCAGACGGCCATGACGTTCCAGGTCAATCCACGTGTCTTGCCCTTCGCGAAGGGCGCGCCGCCCGGGGGAACGCCTTCGCCGCCGGCACGTCCGCTCGGCGAAACGGCGCCTGTGTTCGTCTCCGCCAAACCCGTTTTTCCGTTCCCCGAGGCGGCCCAAGCGCCTCCTTCCCCTCCACCCATTCCACGCCCGGCGCCCGCTCCCAGCGCGCTCGCGGAGACCTCGCTCGCGCTCCCCATCCATCTCGCCGTGCTCCCGTTTGCCAGGCCAAACCCCAGCGCGCCCTCCACGCGCCTTCCGATCGAGGCTTACGCCACGATGTGCGCCGAGATCTGGCTCGATCCGCCTGGAGCCCTCCGGATCATCGCGCGGTATGGTCTCTCACCGGAGACGAAGCGGGCCGAGGACGCGGCGTGGCAGGCGCGTTTCGCGGCGGCGCCCGCCGAACGTGCGATATGGGAGCGACTTTCCATCGAGGCCGGTGCGCGGATTCGCGCAGGCCGATGACGTAAAACCGCTCAGGGTAGCGGCGTGCGGGGCGGAAAGTCAGGGTAATGGTTGTAGAGACTCGGGTATCCACCGGCAGCCCAGCTATTCCATTTCCCGGCGCGCGACAGGTCGGGGTAATAGTTGACGCCGTGTGGGATGAGCTTGCTCGAGTCCTGGATTCCGATGGGCGGAGCAATGAACTGCCCCGGCCCCCAGACGAGCTCGCTCGGCGCAAACACGTTCACCTTGTACGTCGAAGCGAGCTGCTGCGCGACGGCGTCGGGTCTGCGCCCGGTGTTGCAGGAAAAGAGCTTGAGTGGCACGTTCCTGTCCCAGTTGCCCGCCATCATGAGGCGCGCCCCGAGATCCTGCGGCGTGAGGGAGTCCCACGCCCCGTTTGGCCTTTGCACGGCCACGGTGTCCACGGTCCCGTGCACGTATACCTGATACGTATTGTTGTCATAACGCCCGCCCGCCATGCACTCCGAGAGGAACTTGTCGGTGACGGGGTTTCCGAGGAAAACACACGCGAGCCCCAGCGGATCCACGTGCATCACCGGGCTTCCATTCCACGCGAAGAGGTTTGGCCCGCCCTCGAGCCCGAGCGGATCCGGGCTCAGAAAACGCATGACCTCCGGGTCGAACCAGCGATACCGAACGTACGAGAGCCCCACGTCCTCGTCGTGGTGATGCCCGAGCTTGCGCAGGAGGGGCGCCGCGGGCCGTCCCGAGGGACCCGCTTTCGATTCGGCCCGCGAAAGCGCGCCCCACGCCGAATAAAACCCCGAGAAGGCGAGCGCGCCGCTCCCGTCGACGAGCTCCGTCGCCGCGCCGACGTGATCCGCCAGCACCCCGAAGACCTCTTCGCCTTCGCCCTGGAGCAGCGGGACCATCGTATCCGGGTGATACACGAGCGTACGTTCGCCCCGCTCGCCGTCGATCTCCTCGAGCAGGAGATCCCCGTCCCAGAGATACAAGACCGTGCGGCGCGAGGGCAGGGGAGGCAGCTCCTCGCGCGAGACGGGGCGAACGGGCCCGATGACCTCTTTTTTCACGCGCCGACCGAAAAGATCGTACGTCATGAGGATCCGCGTCCCGTCGCCGCGCACGACCTCGCGCAGGTTGCCCCGACAATCCCAGAAGTACTCGGTCGCCTCGCCCGTATCGATGTGATGTTTGCGGATGCGCCGGTTTCCCTCGTCGTACGTGTAAACGGCGTTCGAGGTCCTCCGGAGCACGTTGCCCGGCCCGATGTCCCAGCCGGCTCCCTCGGGCTCTACCGATCCGGCGGCGTCGTATTCGAAGAGCTCCCGGCCTGCGGATGAGCTTGCAAGGACGAGTTGCCCGACCTCGTCGTGCTGGTAGCGGACCTCGCCCCAGCGCGCGTCACGTATCCCCGTGATCGTCGACGCCGCGTCCCACGTATAGGCGCGAGAAACCAGCGCGCGGCCCTCCTTGCCCGCCCATGCCTCGGTGATGCGCCCGCGCACGTCGAAGGCAAACTTTGCAAGGGCCCCCGATCGCGCGAATCGAAAGCCGATCATGGCTCCGGCCGCATCGCGCCCGAAATCCACCCGCTCTCCGCCGTGCTCGATGGCCGCGACGTGCCCCGCCTCGTCGTACGCGATCCGCGTGACCTTGCCGCTCGGCAAAAACACGGCGGTGCGGCGGTTCCATGCGTCGTATTCATACCGGATCGTGCCGCCGAGCTGCGTCGTCGACACGATTCGCCCCGCCTCGTCCCAGCACAACTCGACCGAGACTTTCCCGGCCGGATCGTCGAGCTCGTACGTCACCTTGCGCGCGCCGTCGTCCCGCACGACCCTCCCTGCGCCGTGCGGCGTGTCCTCCTCGACGAGCTCGTCGATTGCATTGTACTGGTAAACGCGCCACGTCCCGTCGGGCATCGAGAGACGCGAGACAAGCCCATTGCGGCCAAACGTCGCGCGCAGGACGCGGCCGTCGAATGTGCGCATCTCGGTGATCCGGCCCAGGCGGTCGTAGCGGATGTCGTGGAGCTCGGCCTTGGGATTCTGGATACGTTGCGCCCGCTCGAGCATATCGCGGCCCACGGTCCAGACGCACCCATTCTCGTGCTGGAACTCCACCACGGAGCCTTCCCCGGCGCCGGCGTGACGGAAGGTCGCGACGCGGCCGAGCTCGTCCGTGCGGCTCGTCTTGCGCCCGAGCGCATCGTATTCGAATCGCACCCGGGTCCCGTCGGGGTTCTCGTGCACGAGCACGCGCCCTAGCGCGTCGAGCTCCCGTCGCGTCGTGTTGCCGTAGGGATCCACGTTTGCGATGGCCCGACCGAGCCCGTCGTATTTCCACGTTCGCACGAGCCCGCCCGCGAGGTGCTCCTCGATGCATTGGTGCTGCTCGTCCCAGACAAACCGCGCCCGGATCCCCCCGGCATCCGCGATCTTCACGAGGCGCCCGTGTTCGTCGTAGCCGAGCTCGAGCCACACGCCGCCCGGGTATTTCACCGACGTGAGCTGCCCTCGCGTGTTGTACCCATACTCGGTCACGCGATCGCCCGCCACGCGCCGCACGAGGCGATCGTCCACGTGCACGAGCTCGATCGGGCGCCCGAGCGCATCTTCGATCTTCACGAGATGGCCACGCGCGTCGTACGCGAAGCGGGTCGTGTTCCCGGCCGCGTCCTTCTCCTCGAGGATGAGCCCGTCGTCGTCGCAGACGAGCGTACGCGAGGCGCTTCCGTCATTCGTCGTGATCCCCAGCAACGCGCCGTCCCGGGGCCGCCACGAGAAGACCCGCGGCGAGGGAGTGCCCGAGAGCCTCGTCGTCCCCTGCTGCTCGTCGTACGTGATGTCGCCCGCGTGAATGCCCCCGTCCCCGAAGGCCCGGACACAACGGCCCGTCTCCGGGTCGTAAACGTAATGGAAGGACAGACCGGTCGGCAGCGTCTTCTTCACGAGCCGCCGCCGCTCGTCGTAGGCGTACGTGTGGGCGTTCCCGAGCGGATCCGTCACGCGAACGAGCGCGCCATCCGCGTCGTAGTCGAACGAGATCGTCTGGAGCGGAGCGCGAAGATCCCCGGAGGCGAACACCGAGAGCCCAACGACATGGCCGCTTTCGTCGTGCGTCACCTCGACGCTCCTGCCAGCCGTATCGACGAGGCGCACCAGCTTTCCGCCTTCGTATTCGAGGCGCACACGTTGCCCGCAGTCATTCGTGATTTCCACGAGCAGGGCGCGTGCCCCTCCCTGGGGACGAAACACGCGACGGAGGCCCGTGGCGAAGGAATGGACCGAGGCTCCACCCCCCCGCGCATCACGCGTGATCTCGATCCGTTTGCCCCGATGGACCACCGTTTTTCCAGGGGACACATTTCGCAGGACGAGCGTGGATCCGTCCTCGTCCCGGAGCCGGAGCGTTTCGCCCTCCACCTCGATCCACTGGTGATACGCGTGGGTCCACCCGCCGTGGCCGAGGGGGCCGTGCTCGTTTGCGCGCATGCTGTCGTAAAGACGCGTCCACGTGACGACGATCGGACCCGGCAGCGTGACGTCGACGTCCGTATCGACGACGGCGCCGGACACGACGGAGACCGGATCCAGGATCACCTGCGCGCTCGCGGCGAGCACGTCCATGCTCGATGCCGCGAACACGTTATCAATCGTCATGAGCCGGCCGATCGCCTGCGCGACGAGGCTGCCCTGGTAAGGCACGTTCATGCGGACCATGTCGGCCGTACATGCGACCGGCTTGCCGCCCGCGTACACCGTGCATTGACCGGCGAAAAAGAGCTCGCTGTAAGCGGACACCACATGCGTGACGATGTCACCGCCGGTGGGCTGGCCCGGGAGATTGCCGGGCTTGTGAATGGACATCACGCTGCCCTGCGTGAGGACGGGCTTGTACCCGACGAGCAGCTGATCCGAGGTCTTCGCCGCCGTCGACGAATGCGAGATGTATACGAAGGGCGCCGTGACGGGCCCCGCGGGTGGGGTCGGCGGGATGAGGCTCATGGCCGGCGTGGGTCCCGGGCAAAAGTGTCCGCTGCCCGTCGTCGCGATCTTGAGTCCACCGATCGTCGCCATGCTAGCTATGGCCTTCCTTCGTATCACGCGCGGCCCGCAGAAGCGGCGCGAGGCTCGCCTCCACGTCCGACGCCCATCCCCAGACCGGCGCAGGATCGGGGCGACCGAGCCGGGCGCGGAGCTCGTCCACGCGCCAAGCGAGATCGTCCCGCGGCAGATCCCCGGAAAAACATTCGTTGGCCACCTCGGCCGGTGAAAAGGGCCGCCCGCGGCGAAGACGTACGGAGGGTTCGAGGCGTTTCTCCTCGATCACGCGGCGAAAGGCCCCCGCGTCGTGAAGGTCCTCGGGCGGCAGCGCCGTTCCGAGCATGACTTCGAGCGCATTCGCCGCCGCCATGGAGAGATCCTCGCTCGCCAGGCATTGGATCAAACGCGGCAGGACGGCAGGGGTTCCCCAGCGCGCCGCGGCCGAGAGCAGGGCAGGAGTCGGGGTTTGTCGCGAAAAGAATCTTTCGGCAGCCGCGGCATCTTCGGCCCGACCCGCGAGGACGTAGATCTCGCCCACGAGCGGACCGAGGCGCGTGGCGACGGTCTCGTCCTCGAACGCGCGCCGCGCCTCCACGTCGCCGAGGATCGCGAGCTGTCGGGCCGCACGAAATGCATTCGGCCGTTCCTCGGCGAGGAGCGCGCTCCGGAGCGCCGGGACGAACGCTCGTTGTGAGGCCGGAGGCCGCGCCGCGCATGCATCGAGGGCCGCCGCACGCACGAAAGCCACCCCGTCCTCGAGCGAGCGCCGTACCTCTTCGTCCGTGAGCGCCCCGCGCGCCGAAAGGAACGCGAGCCCCGCCGCGCGGGCAACGGGATGTTTGGAGATAGAAAGCTCTCGCCCGAGGGGAAGCAGATCCGGGTGCTCGGAGAGCAAAAGCGCCTCGGCCACGAGCCGCGCGTGTTGTTCGGCGTCCTCGGGGAGCGCGTCGATCCTTCGCGACACCAACCTCCTCGCATCCGCGCCCGCGAAGGCCATGGCCGCGATCGTCCCGCCAAACGAGCGCCACGGGTCGCCCGGGTTCTTGGCCCAGTCGAGGGCGAGATTCACGAGCGCCCTCCTGCCCGAGGCGACGATCGCGTCGATAGAGCAGAGCAATCGCCGCTCGACGTCCAGCACGGCCCGCCGTGGAGAACGCTTGCGCGCCTTGCCCAGCATGCCAAGCGTCTCCGCGCAATGAACGACGACCTCAGCGTAAAACGCCGTACGCGAGACGGGGCGGAGCCTCTCGGGATCGAGCCGCACGATCGGCGCCTTCGTGCTCGGCTCAGGTAAAACCTTTTCGAGGGGCAGGATGTCGTTCGCCGGGGCGAGCGCCGCGTCGGGATCAAACGAGGCCTCGTCGAACGCCGGTTCGGCATCATCGTTCGACAATGGTTCGGCCGGAGAAACCTCGTCCTGCTCGACGCGCTGGGCGCGCGTCCGCTCCTCGAGTGGCTTCAGCGCGCCTTCCGGGAGGACGTCAGCCCCGACGCCGAGCGCGAGCCCACGTTTGCCGTCGCGTGAAATGGCCCAGGCGAGGACGGGGGCGCGTGGCGGACAAACCCCGTGTCGGAGCGAGGCGAAGGCGTGCGCGAGGGCCATCACGCCCGCCGCCGCGCCGACCTTTCCGATGTCGGCTTCGAGGCAGGCCGAGAATGCCTCGGGGTGGAAGAGGGTAGCCCGACGCGCCGCGCTCCATTCCCATTCGCGGGATCGCAGCGCATCCACGCGCCCTTGGCCGAAGACACCTCGAAAGGGAGCACTCCCCGCCATTTCGCCGATCAGCTCCGTGAGCGCAGCGGCGTCCACGGGCTCGTCGTCCTCGTCGGTGCCGCGCCCGAGGGCCGTCTTGCTCGCCAGGATCGTGCCGAAAACGCTCTGCCCCCGCCCCCTCGTCGGGGCCTCGCGCGAGACGACGAGCGCTCCCGCGCCCTCCGCGAACCAGAGCCGCCCCGGTTCGAAGGGACCTGGAGGCCGCGCGGCGAGCGCCGCTGCCCGATCCACGTGGAAAAACGAATCCACGCCAACGAGGACGGCTCCCCACCGTTCCCCCCGCTCCTCGATCTGCGCGAGCGCGTCGAACGCGCCGGCCGCGCCTGCAAAACGATCGACCGAAATGGCCTTCGTGAGGGCCGCGAGGCGCTTCGCCACATCGTCGAGTGCCGCCGCCGAGAGGCCCTCGTCTGGATCGGGCAAACAAACGAAGAGAGGCAGCCCCGGCTCGGGTCGAGCCTCTTCGAGCGTCATGCGGCCAAGCTCGACGAGCCGCGCCGGGAG
>JANMGF010000182.1:0-5283 GCA_031374535.1 Polyangium sp. (in: bacteria) | reverse complement strand
TCCCGGCCGTGCCTGGTCCGGGGTGGAGGGGGCGGACAGCCCCCTCCTGGGGTCCGGGGTGAAACCCCGGGGCGCGACGCTGTGGCAGCACCCTCTGAGCCATTCCGCGGCCTGGAAAAGGTGCTATCGCTCTCCCCGATGCGATGGTCCCGCGCGCCCGTGCTCCTTCTTTTGGTCCTCTCCGGCTTTTCGATCGCGCCTTCTGCCGAGGCCTACGAGCGCCAGTGGCACGTCGGCGCCGGCCTTGGATACGCCCTCGTCCTCAATGGCGGGGGCATTCCCACGACGGCGACCTCCCTCCACGGCATCGGCGCCGGCCTCCACGCCACCTACGGCCTCACAGACGCCTGGAACCTCATGGTCCAGATCGACGGCAGCGCCGCGCCGGGCCCCACGCCCGTCTTTCTCGCCGGCGGCAGCGCTGGCATTGGCTACGTCCTCGACGTCCTTCGCTGGGTCCCCTGGGTTGGGGTCATGGCCGGCGGGTATGCGATCTCCGTCGGCGGCCCTTGCGGCGCGGCTGGGGAAATCTGCACGAGCGGCCGCCTCGGCCTCTCGATTCCGTTTGGCCTCGACTATCAAGTCACGCGGAGCTTCACCGTCGGCGCGTCGGGCCGTTACGGCTTGCTCCTCCTCGGCCCCCAGGGCGGCGTCGATCAGATGATCGGCGGGTTCGTCCGCGCCCAGTATACCTGGGGTTATTGAGGCGATTCTTTCTGCCGGCGTGATCGGGGCGCGCGGCGTGGCGCTTCCGGCACCCGATCCGTCGGGACCAGGTTCCCGCTCGGGGTCAGGTTCTGCGCGCCGTTCGTGGGCGCATTCTGCTGCGCGTGTTGCGGCATCTTCTGCGTCAACATCTGCGACGAGTCCTGCGCGGCCGGCGACGTCACGATCGTCACGCGGGGCGTCCTCGCTCCCCCCGACCCCCTCGAACCGCCTACCTTCGGCGTCTGCGCGGGTTGCCCCCCGGCTGGCGTCCGAGGCACCCGCTGCGTCGGGGCACAAACGTCCGTATCCGCCGCGACCACCAGCGGATTCGGGACCGGGACGGGGGCTCGAACGGGCCGTCGGGAGTTCTTTTGCTCGATCGGCTTGGGCGCGCCTGTCCAGCCGTCCCGCGCCGTCAGCGGTGGGCTCTCGATGGGCGACGAAGGCGCGATCAAGGGCTTGCGCCGGGACGCTGGGGCCCGGTGATCCCCGAGGAACTCCATACCTGCTGGCGCCGCTGGCAAGACGACCCGCACGAGCGCGCCGCCGAGGTCCGACCGGTCGAGCTCCACGGCCCCGCCATGGGCTACCGCCACCTGCCGCGCGAGCGTGAGCCCGATTCCGAGGGCGTCCTGCTTCGTCGTGAAGAACGGATCGAAGATTCGCGGCCGCACGTCCGGCGCGATCCCCGGCCCTGCGTCCTCGACGCGCACGACCACCTGATCCTTCTCGCGTGAAATCGTCACGCACACGAGTGGCTTCTGCGCTTCTTCGCTCTGCTTTGCGTTCGTGGCCGCCGCCGCGCACGCCTCGACCCCGTTCGTCAGCAGGGCGAGCATGAGTTGGCCGAGATCACTCCGCTTGCCCACCACGGTCGGCGAGGCCCCGTGCACGGCCGTGACCAGCAGATCGACGTTGCGCCCTCGCGCCGTCGGCTCGACGAGCGCTGCCGCCTCGTGGGCGAGATCCTCGAGGTTCACCGGCTCCGCGCTCGAATCCTCCAGCGCCGAAAGCAGACGTGTCCCGGCCGTCCGCGCGAACCGCAGCGCCGTCGCCGCTTCGTCCTGGATCCGCACGAGATCATCGAGGGACGACGCCACGCCCGGGAAACGCATGCGCAGGTTCCCGATGAGTTTTTCCTGCTCCTCGAGCTGCGTGCCGAGCGACGACAGGGGCCAGCGCATCTCATCGGCGAAACCCGCTGCCAAAGAGCCCAGGATCGCGAGCCTCGCGAGCTTCGCGTCCGCCGCGCCTCTGCGCTCGTGCGTGGGCGCGACAGGCTTTGCCTCCGTGCCTGCGGCGGCCGCGCGATCCCGCTCTTTTTCGTGGGCCATCGAGAGCGCGAGCGTGTTCGCCGCCGTCTCGAGCACGAAAGGCGCCTCCGGGGAGAGGGCCTCGGGCGACGGCGCCGCGACGACCAGCACACCCAGCACATCGCGGCCGATCAGGATGGGCGCCGCGAGGATCGCCGCCCAGCCTGCGCTGTTCACGAGCTCCGGATCGATCCGCCCGGCGAGCGCGACGGCGGCGTCCGTCTCCGTGATCACGCGCCGCTTCTTGGCGGCCGTCTGCGCGGGAAACCACGGCGCTTCCGAGCTCGCGAACATGCTGATGTAGGCCCGCAGCGTCGCCGGCAGCCCCTCGTCGGCCATGAGCTCGAGCCCGTCCTGCGTGGCCTCGTAGGCGGCGCCTCGCTGCGCGCCCACGCCTTCGAGGACCAGGGCGAGCGCTTCGGAGAGCAAGCCGCCGCCCTTGCCGCGCGCCAGCAGTCCAGAAAGGCCGAGGAGCGCCTGGACGGAGGGGCTCGGCCTTGTCGGCGCGGCGGTACGGCGAGCGGCCATGATGAACCGAGCCTAGCCGGAATTGGAGTGTGACGGGGAGTGTGATGAGCGGAAGGACTTCAGGCGGGGGACGCGTTCGGTGACGCACCCCCGTCCGCCTCGGCAGCGGGCGTCGACCTTGGTGTGCTCGTGCGCGAGAGGAGCGGCGGCACGTGCTCGTCCACGTTCCGGATACCGAACAGGGCGACGCCTACGGTGCGCAGTTGATCGTGCCGGTCCTCGACGAGCTTCCAGAAGCGATCGCGGACCAGGGCAGCCGCAGGGCGTGTGGGTTTTGCGCGGGTGGTGCTCGTGGGTTTCAACGTTTGTACGAGCCAGGTGCCGGTCTTCGCGAGCTCGTCGAGTTGCTCCTCCGTGAAAGGGTGTTTCCCGGCGAGCGTCGGCGCGACCTCACGGAAGAGCCCCGCGATGTCGGTGCAGTCGCGGGCGTTGTCGAGCTTGCCCTTCCCCGTGCGGATCGCGCGGACGCGATCCTTCGCGACGAGGCCGAGCTCGGCGACGATCTCCAGGTACGTGAGGGTGAGATCCCGCAGCGGGCCGACCCGCGAGAGCGCGGCGTCGATCTCGCGCGTGGATGTGGCCTTGGTGATGCGGCCATCGGCGTGAAGGAGCGCGAGCGCGAGGGCGGGAAGTTCGAGGAGCTCGTGCACGGCGATCGTGGGCAGGAGCTTTGGGAGCTTCGCGACGTGCGGAAGGATTGCGTCGACGCCGCGGCGAATGTTGGTGAATGCGACGCTGACGTCGCCGCTACGCATGGGCAGATCCCCGGCGGGCAGGGCCTCGGCGACGGGGAGGAAGTGGGCGTAGGCGGATGCGGCGTTGTCGGTTGTGTAGGGGATCTTGGCTGCTGCCTTTTTGCTCTTGACGGCGGCAGCGCTTCTAGCAGGGGAATTCCGTTGGGCTGCGCGAGCAGCCGGCTGCTTCGTGGTCTTGGGCATGTGGCCTCCGGTCCAGGAGGTTCGAGACTATGGGAAACTTGGTAGAGAAGGTTGCATCAACGTTTCTTCCGGAGGTCGGGGATCGAGAACAAACGGCTGTGCGGCTCCAGCACCGCCGGTCCGTGGCTCCCGTCGTATTCTTTTTTCGGCACGTCCGCCCCTGCAAAAGTCTCCCCGTCCGTGCCTTCAGCACCCCGCCCCACTGCTTGAAGAAGAACGGTACGCCCGCGTCTCGGCACTGAACCCAGGTGGGGGCAAGGGTGACATCCGGGGGACGAGCTGCGTCGGCCTGGAGACGTACCCCTTCGCAGAACCGACCTCCAACGGCCCTGCGTCGATGGAGACCCTCGAACGCAGCACGTCGTCGACGAGCTTGCGTTGCTTGCTTCTTTCGGCCCACGGTGACGAAAAGGGGGCGTTCCTTCCAAGGGCTTCGCGTGCGGGCCGTCTCCTCTCCCTGCGTGGGAGGAAGACCTTCACGCCCGCCCCCCCTCTCACCACGCGGCGCACGAAGATCTTCACGCCACGAAGCCGACCGGCGCCCGCGTCAGGCTACGGGCAGGTGAGCGCGCCGCAGTCCGTGCTCTTCGGATCGAAATCGCTGCATTTACCGTTCGGCTGGAGGCCCCAGGTGCAAAAACTGAGGTAACTGAAGCCGTCGATCGCATTGAACGTCATGTTGAGGTCCGGGAAGACCGGCGCGCTATAGCAGTCGTTTTGCTCGTAGCCGCGATAATAAATCTTGTCGCCGACCTCGACGTTCGAGTCCTGCAGCTTGATCGCGCCGAACTTGCCGACCACGACCTCGCCCATCCCGTTGGGCGCCGGGTTGGGCTGGGGCACGGGCTTCACGTTGGCCACGCGCACCTTCACGCCGCCCCACGCGCCGTGGAAGGCCGCGTCCGTCGCCGACCCGAGCTTCGCGACCTCCGCCGGATCCGTGATCAGGTGCGGGCTGGGCAGCGGCGCCGTCCCCGTCCGCTCGACCCCGCACGTGAACGCGATCTGCGACTGCGGCACCTCGCTCCCGTTCACCTCGTTCGCGCACGCCGCGAGCAGGAACGAATCGGCCACGCCCGTGATGTCGAGCACGTCGCCCGGCTTCACGTCGTCCGGGATCGAATCGCCCGGCAGCGGATCTCCCTCGAAGTAGTTCGAAAGCTTCGGGCAATACGCCTTGTTGCCGCCGGGCGGGATCGCCGCGGGCACGCCGTAGCTCAGCACCATCACGCCCGAGTACTCCTTCGTCTCGGTGAGGTTCGGCGCCGACACGAACACGCCCCAGAGGCAGTTGCCGGCGTTGCTCTGCGAGACGAGGAACTTGTGGCTCATGGCCACGGCGCCCTTCACCTTCACGGGCGTCCCCTTCCCCACCGCGCCGACCGCCTTGGCGTTGGTGATCTGCTCGATGGTCACCTCCTTGCCGTCGCACGCCCCTCCGCCGCCGCCGCCCGCGCCCCCGGAGCCGCCCGCGCCCCCGGAGCCGCCCGTGCCCCCGGAGCCAGGCCCCGCGGCGCCCGTCGCGCCGCTACCGCCCTCGCCGCCCGAGGGGTTGTTGTTCTCCTCGGTCCGGCAGGAAGCTGCCGAGAGGATGGAAAGCCCGAGCGCACACGCCGCGCCCGCACCAAAAAAACGAAACCGCTTCCGAAGGGACATGAAGACCTCCTGCTCGCCGCTCGATGCGCCGAAGAAAGATGTCCCGAGGGTACCACGTCCCGGGGGGGGGGGGGGGGGGGGGGGGGGGGGGCGGCGGCGGGGGGGGGGGGGGGGGGGGGGGGGGGGGGGGGGGGGGGGGG
>JANMGF010000153.1:0-7591 GCA_031374535.1 Polyangium sp. (in: bacteria) | reverse complement strand
CGAAGGCGGCCGGCGATTCGCTGGCACATCTCGTCGAGGGTCGAGGTCTGCGGGATGCCGAGCTGGGGCGGGATGTAGTCGGTCAGGACAAACGCCTCGCCTTCGAGGCGAACACGCGCGATGGGCAAACAGACGAGGCGCGGGGGCGGTTCGGCCGCGATGAGGAGACGGACGCTCGGCGCGATGCGCGGGATCTCCAGGGGATCTTCGCCCGTGTGTTCGTCGACGACGGGGGCGACGCTGGCGCCACGATGACGGGCGAGGTCGGCCGCCGAGGCGCTGACGGAGATCTGATGGCGAGGGACGGCGAGGTAAACGGTGGCGGGTGCGTCGCGGACGAGCGCCGCCTGCGGGCGCAGATCGATGGAGAGGTCGTCTTTGCCGGGGACGTGGTGGACGAGGGTGCCGTCGGGCATGACGGCCTCGAGCCTCTCGACGCGGAAGATGCCGCCGCCGAGGGTGCCTTCGGCGAGCCTCAGGTCGACGATGCCATGGTGATACGGCGAGACCTGGGCGAGGTGATACGCGAGCAGCCTCTCGGAGCGGCGATCGGCCTCCTGGAAGTGCTGCGGCGACAGGAGCATCCCGTCATGCCAACCAATCGCGAACGGAATGTCGTCGGCGCGCATCAATCTATTCCTCCGGGGCGTCGAGGGGGCTCACGAGGAGATCGTCGTCCCCGAGATCGACGCGCATGCGCCGCTGTGGGCCGATACGAAAACGATGATCGCCCGGGGAGCGATAATTGGCAAAGATGACGGCGCCGACAGCCTTGCCGTCGACCTCGACGACCATGGGCGGGGGCGCCTGGCCCGGGACGAACTCCCAATCCCACTCGGTGAACGCGGTGCCGCTCGGGAAATCGCGGCGCATCTGCTCTCGCTGCTCGTACCACTGCTTGGCGTTGAGCTTGATGATCTGATCGAAGAGCTTCGGGTCCTGGACCGAGACGAGGGTCATGGGGACGGGCGAATTCCGGTTCGCCTTGGCGGTGATTGCGACCTCGAGGAGAAACCGGCTGGACGGGGGCCCAGAACCGCACCCGAGGCTCCAGGCGAGGGACAAAGCAAGACACGCCGCGATCCATCGCGCGGTGGTCGTGGCCTTGCCGAGGCTTTTCGGGGAGAAGCCCATGAGTGTCCCGAGCGTAGAGCGAATCCGTCGGGCGGGTCCACAAAGTCGCGCGCGAGGCTTCGAACTTGCGTGAAGTCGATGCCTTGGCAGGGGTGCCCATCACAAGCGCACCGCGCGTTCCATGGCGATGGCGACCGGGCGCGACGGCGCCGAAGAGGAGAGGATGGCGCCTGCGGCTTCGCAGACGCCGGAGCGAGGTACCGGCGATGACGCGGAGACGTTCGCAAGCGGCTGTCTACGTCGTCGGCGATGATGCGGAACTCAACGCAGGCGCCTGCAACGCGGTCCGCGGTAACGCGACGCGCGTTGCAGCCAGGTTGCGGACCCTCCGGCGATGGTGCGGGTGCGTCCTCCATCGCTTGCGGAGCTTTCCTCCGCATCGCGGGAGGGTCATGCAGGCGGCTGCGGAGGCTTCCGCGGTATCGCGGGGGGGCGTTGCAGGCGCCTGCGTCGCTGCCCGCACGTCGCAGAGGTGGTCAGTGCGTGGTCTCGCGCGCGGACGCGTCCGTCGCAGCGGCGGCGGCGGGCTTGCTCGCCTTGCGCCACGGGATCGTGAACATGGCCGTCTTCTCGCGATCCTTGAGGATGCTCTGGAGGGCGCCCAGCTCCGCCTCACGCGCCTGCGAAAGCTCGGACTTGTAGAGCGTCAGCGCCGTCTTGCCGCTCTGGAGCGCGAGGCGCGTCACGTCTTCCTTCTTGTCGGCGGTCTGGAACTCGGCGATCTCCTTCTGGAGCGTCGCGAGAAAAGCCACTCGCAACGGATCCTCTTCGGGGAGCGTCTCGAGGTTGGAAACGGCAGCATTGGCGCGTTCGGTGAATGTCGCGGCGGGGAGCCGACGAAGCGCGGACGGGGCGTCGGGCAGGAGGGTGAGCACATCCTCCTTGTTTTTCACCGCCATCGTGCGCCGTAGCTCCGTATATACGTCGACGACATCGAGCTTTTCCGCGTCCTCGATGGCGCGCGCGCGTACCTGGTCGTCCTCGGCCTTTTGTAATGCCGTCCGGCGGGAATCGATCTGCGCGACGATGGCGTCGGCCTCGGCGCCGATCGCGGCCAGTCCAGGATAACGCTGGGCGAGCGCGCCGCACATGGCCCCGCGACGGATGAACTCCTCGCGGTAAATGTCGATGGGCGTCTCTTTGGTGTACGTCTGGTAGGTGTTTTTCGTCATGAATGCCGTCGAGCCTCCTTGATGCTCCCTGTTGTCTGGGCGGCAGGATGGTACCGAGACGTACGTCCGTTCGTCAAGCCGGCATCCGGAACAGAAAAACGACAAGGTACCGCGGATTTCTTGTTACCTCTCCGCCGTCGCGCGATGGAACCGTCATGACCCGCCGCTGCGCCGTCGACGTTCCCGCTGCGCTTCTCTCCGAGCTCTTGCTCCTCCGGCCTGCCTCCAAACAAGCCGACGTCTCGGCCCTTCTTTTCCATCGAGGGCATCACGCCCGGGGATGAGGGGGGTTCGTCCCGGTAATCTCCGGACTTGTGCAAAGCAGCCCGCCCGGGATACCGTGCGGGCATGGTTCGGACCTTTCAAGTGTTCGCTCTGCTCGTCGCATTGACCGGGATTGCCAGGGCAGAGACCACTGCCGACGGGGATGCCGCGGCTGCGGCGGCTGTCCGGTTCGAGGCGCTCTCGACGATGGGCGACCGCGCGCGCGCAGCGGGGCGGCTGCGGGAGGCGGCGCTGGCTTATGGGCAAGCCCTGGAAGTGCGAAACGATCCGCTGATCGCTGGACGGCTCGGCGTGCTCCTCGTCGAGATGGGCAATCTAGACCAAGCGCCGGAGCTTCTCCTCGCGGCGCTTCAGCGCGCCACGGAGGCATCGCCGGCAGAGCGGCGCGCATTTTTCAGCGCATTCGAGGCGGCGCAGGCGGAGGGGGCCTGGATCGAGGTGGTGGTTTCGCACGCGGGAGCCGCAGTGCTCCTCGACGGGGTGGCGCGTAATCGCGCGGGGCGGTCGGCGTTTTACGTCTTCGTGCTCGCAGGGCAACACGAAATCAAGGCGAGCCTCGCGGGGTACGAGGATGCGGTGGTGAGCTTCGAGGCGGAGAAGAAAAAGGCGCGGGCGGTGTATGTGACGCTGACGCCGCTGGCGGCTGCGCCCGTCGATGTGCCTTTACCTTCGCTGGCGGACGTGAAGCCGCAGGCAATCGAGCGCTCGGTGGTGGCGGGGGACGGGAAGTTTTCGAAGCAGGAGGATCCGTATGGGTATCCGGATCCAACGCAGCCGACGCAGGACGAGAAGAAGAAGAGCGGCGTGCGCGCGTCGCTCGGCGCGGGGCCGGTCTTGGTGTTCGGGGTGGCGACGTGGACACCTGCGGTGGGCGTGGTGGTGGGCGGAAGTTTGAGGCCAAACGAGCACGTGTCGATCGGGCTGGAAGGGCGGGCCGCGTGGGTCCCGACCGGCGTGGGCGGCGCGCCGATCTACGCGATGACCGCGGGCGCGCTCGCCAGCGTGTGTGGACACTACCGCTGGGCCTTCGGCTGCGCGCTCGGGCACCTCGGCGTGATCAAGATCGACGCCTCCGGCGACACCTTCAAAGAGCGGTCCGACACGTTCGTCAAGCCCGGCATCGGTGGGCGCCTCGGCGCGAGGTTTGTCCTCGCCCGCTCTTTCGCTTTACAGGGCGCGGTGGATGTGTTGGGTTTGTCCAGCGGCGTCCGTGTGGGCGTGGAGGACACGGTCCTCTCCGAGACGCCTCCGCTGATGCTGAGCACGTCGCTCATGGGAACCTGGGAGTTTTGAACATGCGAACAGCAAAGTTTGTCGTGGCGTCCGGCATCGTGACCCTCGCGAGCGCGTGCACCGTACCGCCCGAGTCGACTTGGATCGACTGCGATCCGGACCCCCGCTACCCAGAGAAGGGTTGGTGTGACGACGCGGGCGCCGACGCGGGCGCCAACGCGGCGGATGACGCCCAAGCGGGCGCCAACGATCCTGACGCATCCACGAAAGCGAACCGATGCACGGAAGGCGGCGGCCGATGCGTCCCCGTGCCTTCGAAGGACAACGCAGGCTACTGGAGCGAGATCCCGATCTCGCTCTGGGTGAGCGCGCCGGGCTCGCTCCCGAAGGAGTGCCCGAACGGCGTTTCCAACGAGAAGTTCCGCCTCTTCGCGGAGCTCGACGCGCCGCCCGCCGCGTGCGAGCCGTGCACGTGTGGTCCTTCGGAAGGTACGTGCACCAAGCTTCCAGAGACGATCGAGATCCGCGCGGGAGAGTGCGGCGAGAGCGACGCGGCTGCGCTCCCCTTCGATGGCCCCGCGGGCTGGGATGGAGCTTGCACGAGCGAGAACGCCTTGCCGGCCGACGCGCAGTGCGGGGGCGAGCCGTGCGCGCAATCCGTATGGGCATCGCCGCTCCCCGGGCCGACGAGCGAGACGCCATGCAGCCCGACGAAGGAGATGCCCGCGTTCACGACGAAGACGGAGTGGAAACTCGCCGGGCTCGCGTGCATGGGCAACACGGACGATGACGCGTGCGGCACGGGCATCACGGACACGGAGACGGAGAAGAAGTATTGCGTGCGAGAGCCGGGGCCGGGGTGGCTCTCGTGCGTGTACACGGACGGCGTGCAGAAGGAGTGCCCCGCGAACTACAACTTCGCGCGCTACGAGATGCATCCGGAGGTGGCCATCGATGATCGCGGCTGCGACGCGTGCGCGTGCGGATCGATCGAGGCAAGCAGGTGTGACGCGTCGCTGCGGCTCTACAACGATGCGACGTGCTCGTCGGAGTTCGAAAAGTTGGCGCTTGCATCTCCCTACGACAAGTGCGTGGACATCGTTCCCCCTGGCCGCGCCATCGGCGCCAAGGCGATCACCGACCTCGCCTACGTGCAGGGTACGTGCGCCAGCGCGGGCGGCGCGCCGAAAGGCGGCGCGTTTCCCGACCCGACGAGCGCCGTCACGTTCTGCTGCCTGGGACCGTTCTACGTGACCGAGTAACGTTTGTCCTGTTGCGGTTTGCCCAGGGATATGCGAGAGACGCCGTATGAGCTCCGCGCCGTCGCCTCCCGAGCCGCCGGTCCCGCCTCCTCCCGCCTCGGTGGTCCGCCGAAAAACCGACGGCGATACATGGGGAACCCTCTCCAAGGATGGCCTTGCCGCGGTGCTCCTCCATGCACGCGCGCTCCTGCGGCACGAGCGGCGCGGCGAGGACATGCGGGCGCTCGAGCTTTATCGATTCGTCAGGCGCGTCATGCGTTGCGCCAAGGAGGCGACGGAGGGAATCCACGACAACGATTACGTCTTCATTGCGCCCCTGTACCAGGACCTGCGCGCCCGCAAGGAGATCGAGGGTTTGACGCTCGCCTCGTTCAAGGCCCGCTTGCTCCAAGCGTATCACCAGGACCAGCTCAGGCTCGCGGAGTGCGTGATCACGGAAGGCATCAATCCGATGATCCTGCAAGGCTCGACGATAGGGCGCTCGGACAACACATTTCACCTCGTGCATCGATGGTGGTCGGGGAGTCTCCACGACACGCTCGATGACGTCATCGCTGCGCTGTCGAAGCACGCCGCGGCGAGCGTGACGGCGTATGCGCGGAAGGTCCGGGAGGACGAGCGATTGCGCGAAAGAATGCCGCGGCTCGTCACGGTCTCGCCGGAGGCATTCGCGGCGCGGGTGCAAACGATCACGAATCAGGGCTCGGGGGAGATGCTCGTCGCGGAGGTGTTCCGGAGGCTCTCGGAGCGTGGGGAGATGACGGGGATGGGGCTTTCGGAGTTCAAGGCGCGGCTGCTCGCCGGGCATCGCGCGGGCCGGCTTTTCCTCTGCGCGGGAGATATTCGCGGAAGGAGCGCGGAGCTGGTCGAGGCTTCCGCGATCACGGACGAGGGGATCACGTTGATGGTCGTGCAACGCACCGGGCCTGCGCCGATCCCGTGGGGTCCGCCGCCGCAGATCGTGGCGCCGCGGCGCTTGTGGTGAGGGGGCCCGGCGCTTTCCGGGCTAGCGGATCACCTCGAGGTGATCATGGTGTCGCGTGGCCCCCCGCTCACCACCTCCCCCCCACCCTTCTTCCGCCACCCGCCCGAAAAATGCCCCAACGACCCATCCGATTGCCTCACCGTCACCGGCGGCGCCCAATAACTCCCCGTCGGCGGCACCTCCCAGCGCCCGCGCCTCCACACCCAGCGCCGCCGCTCCCACGTCCATTCCCCGTCAATCCATACCTCCCGCGTACCCGGCCGCGGCGGGACGATCTCCACGCGCGCCGAGGGCGGCGGGTAAGGCACGATGATGGGCGCTTCACGTACATGCGGGCCGATCTCGGGCAACGGCACGGGCGATCCGCCGCAGCCCACGACGAGCACGCACGCGAAGAGAATCAGTCCCCGGATGCCCATCCGAAATACGCCTCGACGGCCGCGCGGCCGAAGAAAAGAAACTCGAGCGTCGCCAGCGCGAGGAATGGTCCGAATGCCATACGCGCCTGCCCCACCCCGTCGCCCGCCGGTTCCGCCAATGGATCCTCGGCGAGCTCCTTTTCAGCCTCGGCGCGCTCCTCGGGCGTCATCCATGCGAGCTCCTTCTGGAGCTCCTCCCGCTCGAGCCGCACGGCCTCCGGCTCCTCGATCTTGCCACGCACCAAAAGCACCCCGATCGCCGCCAAGGTCCCCTGCACCGCACCCGCGCAGAGCACCACGAGCGCGCCTCCCCAGCCGAACCACGCGCCCGACAGCATGAGGAGCTTCGCGTCGCCAAGCCCCATCCCCGCCCCGCCACGCAAACGCGGGTAGATCACGATGAACGGCAGCCACACGATGCCAAACCCCGCGGCTGCGCCGATCAGCGAATCCACGAACGTCATGTCGCGAAACGAGGCCGTCGCGAGGCCAAGCACGGCCCCGCCGATCGTGATCTCGTCCGGCAAGATCATGTGCTCGAGGTCGATGAACGTCGCAGCCACGAGGCCCAGCGCGAGCGCGAGATCGGCGACGTAGATGGCCCCCGCGCGCGCGAGCGAGGTCGTGGGATCGAGCGGCGCGAGGATCACGTGCACGATCGCCACCGAGAGCAGGCCGCCGATCGCCTCGACGAGCGGGTACCGCGGCGAGACCGGGGCGCCGCAGCAGCGCGCTTTGCCGCGCAGAAAGAGCCATCCGAAGACGGGGATGTTGTCCCACGGGCGGATCGGCGTCTCGCAGGCGGGGCAACGCGAGGCCGGGCGCACGACGCTTTTCCCGCGCGGAACCCGGTAAATCACGACGTTCAGGAAGCTGCCCCAGAGCAGGCCGAAGACCAGCGCGAAGCCGTAGAGGACCGAGAGCGGGAGATCGCCGAGCATCAGCACGGAAGGCGCATCCTAGCGCGAGGCTTCGTCCGGGCGCCCGAAGTCTGACAGGAAACGTCGACCGGGTGCGCCACGGCGTACCGCAAGAGCTCGTGTGTCCAGGCCTCGAAGAGGTCGAATACCTGATCAACCAGGCGCATGCCGCGTTCCCGCG
>JANMGF010000127.1:0-5355 GCA_031374535.1 Polyangium sp. (in: bacteria) | reverse complement strand
GGACGTCGAAGCGCTTCGACGGTCAGGGCTGCGAGCACCACACGGTGCTCTTTTAAGACCTCGCCGATCACCACGACGTGACGACCGAGGAGCAGAAGCTCACCTTCCTGCGCAAGCAGGGCTTCGGCACGCCGTGGACCTCGAAGGGCACGCTGAAGGAAGTGCTCGCGTCCTACCGCAAATACTCGTCCGAGATCCGCGCGGGCCTCGACTACGAGATCGACGGGCTCGTGGTGCGGGCCAACTCGCTCGCCGCGCAGACCTTGCTCGGCGAGGTGAACCGCAGGCCGCGCGGGGCGATCGCGTTCAAGTTCGCGTCGCAGGCGAAGGTGTCGAAGGTCGTGGAGATCCTGTGGGACACGGGGCCGAGCGGGCGCGTGACGCCGGTGGCGATCGTGGAGCCGGTGGAGCTCGCAGGCGCGACCGTGCAGCGCGCGAGCCTGCACAACATGGGCAACGTGCGCGCGCTCGGGATCGGCGTGGGCGACGAGGTGCTCGTGTCGCGCAGGAACGACGTCATCCCGTACGTCGAGGAGGTCGTCGAGAAACACGGCAAGACGGAGGAGCCGCCCGCGCGTTGCCGTCGCTGCTCGGCCGAGCTGATGACGAGCGGTGAGTACCTGCTCTGCCGCAACCAGGAGTGTCCCGCGCTCGTGGAGGGCCGGATCCTCAACTGGATCGACGCGATCGGCGCCCTCGAATGGGGCGACAAACTCATCGAGCAGCTCGTCGTCGCGAAGCTCGTGAAGGAGCCCGGCGATCTCTACAAGCTCACGGGCAAGCAGATCGCGGACCTCGAGCGGCGCGGCGAGAAGATCGCGAAGAAGGTGCTCGACGAGCTGAAGAGCCGGCTGCCCCTCACGTTGCCGGTCTTCCTGGCGGCGCTGGGCATCGAGGGCTTCGCGATCCAGACGGCGCGGCTGCTCGTGTCGGCGGGGTACACGACGATCGAGAAGCTTTTGGCCGCGACGGAGCAGGATCTCGCGGGGATCTCGGGGCTCGGGCCGATCAAGGCGGGCATGATCGTGCGCGGGCTCCAGGGGCGCAAAGACGAGATCGCGCGGCTGCTCGCGCAAGGCATCGTGCCCGTGACGCAGGAGCAGGAAGGCCCGCTCGCAGGGATGTCGTTCTGCTTCACGGGCGCGCTCAGCCGGCCACGCAACGAGATGACGAGCCTCGTCGAGTCGAACGGGGGCCGCGCCCTCGCGAGCGTGACGAAGGAGCTCGGTTACCTCGTCAGCGCAGACACCGACCCGACCTCGAGCAAGGCCCAGAAGGCGAAGAAATACGGCACGCAGCTCCTCGACGAGGCCGGGTTCTTCAAGCTGATGCAAGACAGAGGCGTGAAGGTCTCCTGACCTCGATCACGCCTCGATCCCTCACCAGTACGTGTCCTGATCCTCGGTGACCCCGGCGAGCCTTTCGACGGTGAAAGGCTCCTTGCCCGGGACGACGATCCGCCCTTCGTAGTCGCCCGCGAGCTGAAGGAAACGCGAGCGGACGATGCCGAGCTCGTGCCGCTCGGCGTGCAGGCCGGCGGGGGCGAAGCGCAGATCGACGCTCTCGTCGGGCGCACGCACCTGCCAGGTCGAGAGGGGTTTGTCGCGATCGAAGCCGAAACGAACGGCCGAGAGCGGCAAGACCTCGTCGTCGATCCACACGACGCACTCGCGATCACCCACGAAGCCGTCCGTGAGGTTCACGGCGATGGGTTTGCCCGCGGAGGTGCGGCCCATGCCAAACCCCCAGCGCCACGCGGTGTGGCGCTCGAGCAGGCCCGCCGTGTAGTCGTACCCGGCGAGCGCGCCGTCGAGCGAGAAGCGCCGGCCGCCCGCGACGAGCGAGCCGTCGACTTCGAGGAGCGCGCGTTTCTCCGTGGTCGAGAAGAGGTCGTCCTGAAGCGCAGCCACGACGCCGAGCGCAGGCGGCGCCGAGGCGGTTCCGAGCCGCGCCTGGAGCTCGAAGCCCTGCATTCGTACGTCGACGGCGTAATCGTTCTGTCCGACGGGCCGCGAGACCGAGAGGTGATTTCCCCCGAGATGGTAGGTGACCAGGCAGCCCTCGCCGCCGCGATCACCCACGAAGGCGCTGAAGGGCGGGCCCAGGGTCGTCTCGTCGACCAGGGTGCGGCCCTCGCGCCGATCGACGACGAACGCGAAGGCGTTGGAGGCGTAGCCGAGGCGGATGACGGCGACGGCGCAGACGAGCTCTTCGGTGACGATGAGCAGGTACAACCAGCGTTTTTCGCGGCGGATGCGGGTGAACGGGTTCTTCGTCCGGTCGCCGAAGACGACGGGCGGCAGACCCCCGGCGTACGTGCCGAACCGGGGCCTCTGGGTGGTCGGGTCGAGGATCGCTTCGGGCGGAGTACGGTGGATCTGCATCAACAGGAGAATAACAAGCCGCGGGCAGACAGCACGAACCGACGCACGGGGCGGGAGCGCCATCGCGCATCGCGGTGGTAGACTCGCGCGTCATGCAGGCCGCGATCGTGAACACGCCCCTTCCCGTCAACGAACCGGTGCGCAGCTATGCGCCCGGCACGGCCGAACGCGCTGAGCTCAAGGCCGCGGTCGCGCGGATGTCCGGCGAGACGATCGACATCCCGATGTTCATCGGAGGCCGCGAGATCCGCACGGGCAACGTGGTGGACGTGCGCGCGCCGCACCGGCGGAACCTGCTGCTCGCGCGGGCGCACGAGGGAGGGCGCGAGCACGTGGCGCAGGCGATCGAGTCCGCGCTCGCCGCCTCGAAGGTGTGGGGCGAGATGCCGTGGACCGCGCGCGCGGCGGTCTTCCTGCGCGCGGCGGAGCTTTTGGCGACGCGGTACCGGCCGCTGATCAACGCAGCGACGATGCTGGGGCAAAGCAAGACGGCGCATCAGGCCGAGATCGACGCGGCCTGCGAGCTCATCGATTTCCTTCGGTACAACGTGCACTACGCGCGCACGATCGCCACGGAGCAGCCCGAGAGCTCGCCGGGGATCTGGAACGTGATGGAGCCGCGGCCGCTCGAAGGGTTCGTCTTCGCGGCGACGCCGTTCAACTTCACGGCCATCGCGGCGAACCTGCCCGCGGCGCCCGCGATCATGGGCAACACGGTGGTGTGGAAGCCGTCGGCGAACGCGCTTCTGTCGGCGCACTGGGTGATGATGTTGTTCCGGGAAGCGGGGCTGCCCGACGGCGTGATCAACCTCGTGATGGGAGATCCAGCCGATGTGTCGCGCGTTTGCCTGGAGCATCCGTCGCTCGCAGGGATTCACTTCACGGGCTCGACGCCGGTGTTCCAGTGGATGTGGCGTACGGTCGGGGAGAACATCGCTCGGTACCGCACGTACCCGCGGCTCGTGGGAGAGACGGGCGGCAAGGACTTCGTGTTCGCTCACGCGAGCGCGGATCCGACGGCGCTCGCGGTCGCGCTCGTGCGAGGCGCGTTCGAGTACCAGGGGCAGAAGTGCTCGGCGGCGTCGCGCGCGTACGTGCCGAAGTCGATGTGGCCCGCGCTGAAGGAGCGGATCGTGGAGCTCACGCGGATGATCCGGGTGGGCGACGTCGCGGACTTCCGTAACTTCATGGGCGCGGTGATCGACGCGCGCGCCTTCGAGCGGATCACGGGCGCCGTGACCGAGGCGCGGCAAGGCGGGCACGCGCGGCTCATCTGCGGCGGCGAGTGGAGCGACGCGGAGGGCTTCTTCATCGATCCGACAGTGATGGAGACCGACGATCCGAAAGACACGTTGATGGAGACCGAGCTCTTCGGCCCCGTGCTGACGGTCTGGCCTTACGACGACGGCAAGGAAGACGAGGCGCTCACGCTCTGCGACGCGACGAGCCCGTACGCGCTGACGGGTGCGGTGTTCGCCCGCGATCGGGTGTTCGTCGAGAAGGCAAGCAAGGCGCTCCGTCAGGCCGCCGGAAACTTCTACGTGAACGACAAACCCACCGGCGCGGTGGTCGGTCAGCAGCCGTTCGGCGGCGGGCGCGCGTCGGGGACGAACGACAAGGCGGGCAGCCTGCTGAACCTGCAGCGCTGGTCGTCGCCGCGCGTGATCAAGGAGAGCTTCGAGCCCCCGCGCGCCGTGCCCTACCCGTTCATGTCGGAGCCGTAGCCGCCCGCATGGGCTCGAGGTGCTGGAGGATTTTCTTCAGCTTTTCGTAGGCGTCCGTGGGGTCCTCGATAATGTCGGTCTCGGGGAAGCCAACCGCGCGCGGACACCGCGCAGGTCCCTCTGATCCGCCGCGCAGGTCCCTCTGATCCGCCGCGCAGGCGCGCCTGATCCGCCGCGCAGGCGCGCCCATGCTCGCGCTCCATGCCTGCGACGTGCCGCGGTACAGTGCGGACGCCGCGACAGCTCGCGAGGAGCCGCCCACAGGTGGCCAAGAGGAGGAGCCATGCCCAAGAAGCCCGTGAAGGAAGCCGCGAAGAAGAGCCCGCAGGCGAGCAAGTTCGCCGCCGAACCATCGCCTTCCGCCGCGCATGCCGCACAGATCGAGGAGCTCGCCGAGAAGGTAGAGGTGAACCTCCACGACGACGAGCGCGCCTACTTTCGCGATGGACTCCCCGAAGAGGCTGCACGGCGCGAAGGGGCGACGTTCGAGTCTGCGGCGGTGCTCGACGAGCTCGTCCGCGTAACGCGCGCCGCGCTCGGTCACGTGATCGCGGGAACCGTCGCAGGGTATGGCCCCCTCCGGCTGCGGTACGCGCTCGACCTCGGCCGTGAGCTCGCCGATCTCGTGACGGATCACGACAAGGCCACCGCCAACGCAGCAGGCGCCGGGGCTCAGCGGACGACGAGCTTGAGGAACACGCGAGCGCTGCGCAGGCAAGCGATCCGAGCGCTGAAGAACCTCGCGGGCCGAAGGCCCGAGGCGCGAGCGCGTATCCAGAAGGCGACCGCAAAGACGGCGGAGCGTCCCGACGAGCGGGCGCGGTCTCTCGAGGATCTTGCTCGCGAACTCGAGGAGATGATGACCCACGTGCCAACCCGCATCGCTGAAGACGCAGGCGTGACACCAGCGCTCATCGATGCGCTCCGTGCGCGAGCGAAGAACGTGCTGTCGGCGCGGGAGAAGGCGCAGGGCGCTCGTGGCTCGATCACTTCGCTCTACGACCGGATGAACGTGCTCGATGGCTACATCCTCGAGGAGCTGCGGCTCCTCCTCGGAGCGTTGCGCGACGCGAAGGCAGCGGGTGTGTCGATCGCAGTCACGCGCTCTCCACTCGTACACCGGTCGGGGAAGAAGAAGCCCAGAGCAACGACGGAGGAGGCACAGGACAGCAAGGTGGACGAAGCAGCGCGCGCATGACGCCTACGAGGCAGGCGCGGGCATCGCCAGGGCTGTCCGCCCCCTCCAC
>JANMGF010000084.1:0-11742 GCA_031374535.1 Polyangium sp. (in: bacteria) | reverse complement strand
CGTCGGGGGTGGGCAAATCGGCGCTGGTCCATGCGCTCCGCGAAGAGGTGCGGCAGCGGCGGGGGATCTTCGCGCCGGGCAAGTTCGACCTCCTGCAGCGGGGCACGCCCTACGCGGCGCTCTCCCAGGCGTTGCGTTCGGTGGTGCGGCGGCGGCTCGGCGATCCGGCGGAGGTGCTCGCGTTGTGGAAGCAGGCCTGGCAGGAGGCCGCGGGCCAGAACGGGCGCATCCTGGTGGACATGATGCCGGAGCTCGCCCACCTCCTGGGCGAGACGCCGCCGCTCGTGGAGGTGGGGCCCGAGGAGTCGAAGAACCGATTTCAGCAGACGGTGCAGCGGTTCGTGCGGGCGACGGCTACGAAAGTACACCCGCTCGTGCTGTTCCTGGACGACCTTCAGTGGGCGGACCCGGCGTCGTTGTCGTTGCTGCAAGAGTTCGTGGCCGACCCGGAGGCCGCTCACCTCTGGATCCTCGGCGCGTATCGGGACAACGAGGTCGGCGAGGATCACCCGCTCCACGCCATGGGGAAGGCCATGGAAGAGGCCGGGCGCGACGTCCGCACGCTCGTGCTCGCCCCGCTCGGCACCTTGGCGCTCGAAGGGATGGTGGGGGACATGCTCGCGCGCCCCACGCACGAGGTCCGGGCGCTCTCGGCGCTTTTGGCCACGAGGACGGACGGCAGCCCGTTCTTCGTGGAGCAGTTCCTGCGGGCGCTGCACGATCACAGGCTCCTCGCGCGCGATCGCGAGACGGGCCGATGGCTCTGGGAGGCCGAGGCCATCGAGCGGGCCGGCGTGACCGACAACGTGGTCGAGCTCCTGACGAGGAAGATCGGCAGGCTCTCGCCGGTGGCTCGGCGGGTGCTGTCGTGTGCGGCTTGCGCGGGCGCGAGCTTCGAGGCTGCGCTCCTCGGGGAAGCGGAGGGGTTCGCGCCGGAGGCGCTCGCCGCCGCCCTGGAGGAGCTCGTGCACGAGGGGCTCCTCGTGACGCTCGGCGACGCCGAGGCCGGCGGCCATGCGTTCGTGCACGACCGGGTGCAGCAAGCCGCGTACGAGGCGATCGAGGCGGAGGCGCGGCCCGCTTCGCACCTCGGGCTCGCGCGGGCCATGGAGCGGCGCCACGGCGAGCTCGCCGGCGACGCCGAGCTGTTCGCCGCGCTTTACCACTACCAGCGCGCGCTCTCGTTGCTCGCGTCCGCGGAGGAGCGCCATCACGTGGCGGCGCTTTGCCTGCGCGGCGGGCAGCGGGCGAAGTGGAACTTGGCGTATGCCGAGGCGGCGGACGTCCTCGGCGCGGGGCGCGAGCTTCTCGGCGATGCGGGATGGGAGGCGCATCCAGAGCTCACGTTCGACACCTACCTCGCGCTCGGCGAAACGTCGTTCATGGCTGGCCACCCCGAGGTGGGCGAGCCGCTCCTCGCGTTGTGCGTGGCGAAGACCGTGGAAAGCTCGATGCGCGGCCGCGTCGCGCTCGTCTGGGCGATCCTCCTGCGTATCGCCGGCCGGGTCCAGGATGCCATGCGGGTCGTTCGCGCGGCGCTCGCCGAGCTCGGGTGGTCGTTCCCGGAGGATCCCGCCGAGCAAGTGGCGTTCTTCACGGCCCAGTTCGCGCGCCTCGCGCCGACGTTACGCGCCACCTCGGCCAGCGCGTGGAACGCGTTGCCGCGCTGCACCGAGCCCGTCGCGCACATCACGCAGTTGCTCCTGGGCGAGCTGTTCCTCAGCGCGGCCTTCGGTGCGCCCACGCTCGCGCCATGCAGCATGTTCGCGCTGCTCGAGAGCACGTTCCAGAACGGCCTCAGCCCGGCATCGACCTACGCCGCGGGCGTCTTGTCCCTCCTGTGCATCACGGCCTTCGAGGACATCGAGCTGGCGGCGAGGGGCGTCGAGTTCGTCACGATCGTCCGGAACGACCCGAGGGCGGCGAGCGGACTCGGCATCGCCGCGGCCGGCGCCGTCTCGCACTACACGTCACCGATGCCCGACACGCTCGCGTTCTGGCGAGAGGCCCCCGCGGTGTGCGAGCGGGAGGGGTCGATCAGCGCGCTCGGGTTCTGTCTTTCGATGCCGGTCGGGACGCGGCTCGTCGCCGGGATTCACCTCGCGAGCTGCGTCGTGCCGGCGAACCTGAGGGAAGCGCAAGCCCGGGAGTTCGCCCGCATCTACAGCGCGCTGATCCCGGTCCTCACCCAGCGGTCCGCCCTGGATTCGGCGGCCGTCCAGCGCATCGCCGATCTCCCGACGAGCTCGGATCTCGCGCGCAGCTACACGGCTGGATCCTCCACCTTCGCGGCGCTGCACGCCTTGTCGAACGAGGAGGCGCTCGCGTTCGCGGTCCGAGGCGAGCCGCTCTGGGCGTCGTCGTTCGCCCACGCGTCGGACATCATGCTGCTCGAGGGCATCACCATCCTCGGCGTGGGCCATCGGCCCGAAGACCCCGCCGAGGCCGAAAAACTCCGCCAGACGGTCGCGCTCCATCGCGCCCGGCTCACGAAGTACGCCGCCTTCAATCCTTCGAGCTTCCGGCACATCTTGCTCCTCGTGGACGCCGGCGAGGCGCGCGCCGAGGCCCGTCACGAGGACGCATCGCGCCTCTACGACGAGGCCATCGAGCAAGCGCGCCGCAACGGCTTCCTCAACAGTGAGGCACTTGGCCTGCGCCTCGCCGGCGAGCTTTACCTCGCGCTCGGCCGACAACGCGTCGCGCGCGCCTACCTGCGCGACGCGCACGACGGGTACACGCGCTGGGGCGCCCACGCCGTGGCCGCGAGCCTTCGCCAGCGATATCCGGACTTCTTCGGCGCCGATGCGCTCGTCGAGGCCGCCGTGGATCCACGCGCGCGGCAGACCTCCACGACGACCGCCAGCTCGACGAGCACGGTGGGCGTGCTCAACACCCGCATCGACATCGCGGCCGTGTTCCGCGCCGCGCAGGCGCTCTCGGGAGACATGGTCCTAAGCTCGCTCGTGGGCCGGGTGCTCCGCCTGCTCGCCGAGAACGCGGGCGCGGAGCGGGCGACGCTCGTGCTCGTGCGCGAGGGCGAGCTACGCGTCGCGGCGCAGCTCACCGTGGAGCCGGAGGCGCTCGACGCCGCGCTCGACGAGCCTGTCGCCGGCTCGGCGCGGCTGCCTGCGGCGGTGGTGCAGTACGTCGCCCGGAGCCGGGAGCCGGTCGTGCTCGGCCAGGCCACCGCCGACAATCGCTTCGATGAAGACCCGTACCTCCGCGCGCAAAGGCCTGCGTCCGTGCTCGCGGTGCCGCTCGCCCACCAGGGGCGGCTGTCCGGGGTGATGTACTTCGAGCAGCCCCGGGTGGCGAACGCGTTCCCCGAGGGGCGGGTCGAGCTGGCCTCGCTCCTCGCCTCGCAGGCGGCCACGGCGATCGAAAACGCGACCTTGTACGCCGAGGTGCAACGCAAGACCGAGGCGCTGCTCCTCTCGAACGAGCGCCTCGAGCGGCAGGTGGCGGAGCGGACGGCCGAGCTACGCGCGGCCAAGGACGTTGCGGACGCGGCCAACCGGGCGAAGAGCGATTTCCTCGCGAGCATGAGCCACGAGTTACGCACGCCGCTGAACAGCATCCTCGGCTACACGAGTATCCTCGACCGGGCGTATGCCCACGATCCGAAGGCGAAGGACGGGCTGCGGGTGATCCGCGCCTCGGGCGAGCACCTGCTCACCTTGATCAACGACGTGCTCGACCTGGCCAAGATCGAGGCCGGGAAGATGGAGCTCACCCCGAAACACGTGAACCTGTCCGTGCTGGCCCGGACCGCCGCCAACGTCTGCCGGGTGCGCGCCGAGCAGAAGGGGCTCGTGTTCACGTACGAGGTCGAGGGCGCTGTGCTTTTGGGCGTGCGGGCCGACGAGAAGCGGCTGATGCAGGTCTTGCTCAACTTGCTGGGCAATGCCGTCAAGTTCACCGAGCGGGGCAGGGTTCATTTCACGGCTTCGGTGATGGAGGAGGGCTCGACGCCCGCCGAGGCAACGGCGCGGCGGAGGACGGTGCGTTTCCGGGTGGAGGACACGGGGCCTGGCATCCCGCCCGAGCACCTGGCGCGCATTTTCAGTCCCTTCGAGCAGGCAGGCGACGCGCGGGCGAGGGCCGAGGGCACCGGCCTCGGACTGTCGATCTGCAAGCGGATCGTGGACCTGATGGAAGGGCGGATCGAGGTCGAGAGCGAGCTTGGCAAGGGCAGCGTCTTCACGGTGACGCTACGCCTGCCCCCGGCGGTGAGCGAGGTCGGGAGCGAGGCCCTCGGCTGGGAGACCATCCTTGGCTACCAGGGCGAGCGGCGTGTTCTCCTGGTCGTGGACGACAACGCCGAGAACCGCGCGGTGCTGCGCGAGCTCACCGTGCCGCTTGGCTTCGAGGTCATCGAGGCCGAGGACGGCGAGCAGGCGCTTCTTCGCGCGGCGGAGCGGCCGCCCGCGCTCGTCGTGATGGACGTGGCGATGCCGGGGATGGATGGCTACGAGACGACGCGGCGGATGCGGCGGGATCCGGCGCTCGCGGGGGTGGTGATCCTTGCGTCCTCGGCGCGTGTCTCGGCGGGGGAGATCGAGAGGAGCCGGGAGGCGGGGTGTGATGATTTCATGCCCAAGCCGGTGCACGTGGACATGTTGCTCTCGCAGATCGCGCGTCACCTCGGGCTCGCGTGGATCCGCGGGGCGAGCGCGGGGGGCGTGGTCGACGAGGGGGGCGTTTCGGCTCCGGGGGTGGAGCCCGTGGTGTTGCCCTCCGCGGAGGAGCGGGCGCGGCTCCTCGAGATGGCGCAGAAGGGCAGTGTCCGGGGGCTTCACCAGGAGTTATCGCGGATCGAGGCGGAAGATGCGCGGTTCGGGCCCTGGGTCCGGACGCTCCGCGCGCTCGTGCGTGGGTTTCAGCTCAAGGCTGCGCAGGAGTTTCTGCGGATGCCGCCCGACCGAGCCTGATCGGGCAGGAGATCAGCTGCCCGGGCTGAACATGATCGGATAGGTGACCGTCACGATGCCGCCTTCCGGTTGCGGGAAGGACAGACCATAAAATGCGCGGACCACGCAGGACACCACGCCGCCGTCCGGCATGTCCGATCCACCATTGCCCACGTTCGACACCGCGCCGTCGCGACCGATGACGAAACGCACGCCCACGCGGCCCTGAAGGTTCGGGTTGTTCCGCAGGCCATTTTCGTAGCAAAGGCGGAACCGGCCGAAGTTCTGGCGCACGATGCGCTGAATGACCTCGGGTGGCAAACGCCCACTCACGCTCGTCGCGCCCATGCGCACCTGCGGCGGCTTCGTGCGGTGCGACCCGGCGAGCCGCCCGTGCCCATTGCCAAAACCCTGGCCCGAGCCCGCGCCCGCGCCGTGGCCAATGGTGCCGATCGATCCGAGGCCGATCCCCTCGCCGCGCCCGCCGCCGCCCTCGCCGATACCGGACAAACCGAGGCCGCCCGCGCCGAACGAATCGCCGATGTTGTCGCCCCACATGTTGCCGCGCGCCGAGAGCGCGTCATTGCCGAGCGAATCGTCGCGGCCCCAGGGCGCCGTGGGAGCATTCGGATCCCCGCCCGCGCCGGCATTGAGCAGGCCGATCATGCCGAACTCCGCCGCGTCGCGGAGCGCCGCCTGCCGCGCGATGTGCGGATCGGCGTTGTCCGCCGGCCCCTGCACGCCATAACGGTTGCCCGACGCCTTCGTGGTCGGATTCCCCATGGAACCCTCTTCCCCCTTGGCCTTCGTGCCCGTGCCGCCTTCCTTGTTGTTGGCGTCGTTCTCCGCCGTCATCTCGGTCGGCTTCTCTTCGACGTCCTTCTCCGCCGCCGCGTTGAGGTATTGCTGGATCATGAACTTCTGATCGTCCGAGATCCCGTCCTCGTCGGTCGCGCCCATCGGCGGCATGAAAAACGCCATGGCCGCCAGGAGGCCCACGTGCACGGCCATCGAGAGCCCGTGATACATGTAGCTCTGCGCGTCGACCTGCAGGTGCCCGGCGACCACGCGGCCTGCATTCACCGTCGAGACCTGGAAGATCAGCCCGTCCACCTCGATTCGCGCCTTCGACCCGGGCGGCAGCGTCATCTGGAATGCGCCCGACAGCTCCGCGCAAGGCTGGGTCTTGCCGCTGTCGATGGCCTGCTGCACCGTCATCTTCGGCTGCCCGGCGATCTCGATCGTGCCTTTTGCGCGAGGCAGGAGCACCACGGACGCCGCCCCGCCGCGATCCGCGAGCACGATCGGCGCGCGCGTCGTACCGAGTTTTTCCTGCGGCACGAAGTAATCACACTTGAGGGTCTTGCTCTCCTCCTCGCCCACGTAATACGAGCGCGGGGGCGTCAAGTGCGCGACGTTCAGGATCATCTGATCCCAGAGGACCATCACCTCGACCGACGCGGAAGCCGACTCGACCTCGTCCGCGGGGACGTCGGGGCCACTCTTCAGGATCTGATACGTGTACGATCCCTCGGGCGCGTCGTGCGGAACCTCGTCGTGCGCGGGCGCCTTCGGCTGCGCGAACGGGTTCTGCATGCCAAACGGGTCCCCGGCGCCGAACGCGCTCGTCGCGGGCGCCGCGCCAAACGGGTTCGCGCTGCCAAACGAGTTTGCAGCCGGGGCCGCCGCCGCAGCGCCGAACGGGTTTGCCCCGCCCGCCACGAACGGGTTGTTCCCGGGCTTCGCCGCGCCGGCCGCCACCGCCACGGTCTCGGCCTTCTCCAGCGCGATCTTCGTGCCGCCGATCTGGAGCTCGTCCCCCGCCTTGATCTTGACCTTGTTCACGCGGGCGCCATTGACGAGCGTCCCCGGCTCGTTCCCGAGATCGATCAGCGTGATATCCTCGGGCGACGCCACCTCGATGACCGCGTGCATACGTGACGCGAGCTCGTCGTCCACCCGGAGGTGGCTCTTCGGGTCCTTTCCGACCTTCACGATGTCCTGCGTCACCGTTTCTCGACGCACGAGCGCGTCATTCTGGTACAGCGCGAACGTGAGCGCGACCTTCTGCTTGCCTTCCATGGTGAGCCAGCCTTTCTGCCGTGCCGTCCCGCCGAGGCGGGCAAATGCCCCGCGAGAAGCTCGGGGGGACCGTTTTCGTTGGCTCGATCGACAGCCGTTCTCACCCAAGGTTCCCGCGGACGCGCGATCGAGGCGCGAAGACGTCCAGCGCGGCCAGGCAGCTTCCTCTCCGCCCCGGGTGCGGTTATCATCGGCCCGCACCACCGATCGAGGAACCTGCTGGAAATGACGCGCCTTTCGAACGACCCCTCCACGGACATCACCGTCGCCATCATCGGCGCGGGCTTCTCCGGCCTCGCGATGGCCATCAAGCTCGCCGAGGCTGGCGTTGACGCCTTCACCGTCTTCGAATCGGCGAGCGAGGTGGGCGGCACGTGGCGCGACAACACCTATCCGGGCTGCGCGTGCGACGTCCCCTCGCACCTCTACTCGTACTCCTTCGAGCGCTGGCCCCGCTGGTCACGCGCCTTCTCCGCGCAGGCCGAGATCCAGCAGTACCTCCGGCATTGCGTCGACAAGTACGGGCTCGGGCCACGTATCCGTTACAAGACCGAGATCACGGGCGCGACGTTCGACGAGGCGGCCGGGCTATGGATCCTCTCCACGGCGAAAGGCGAGATCCTCCGGGCGCGTTTCCTCGTCGCGGCCACGGGCCCGCTGCGGCTCCCCGCGGTGCCGGCGCTCCCCGGGCTCGAGCGATTCCAGGGCAAGACCTTCCATTCGGCCCGCTGGGATCACGGCTACGATCTTTCGGACAAACGTGTCGCCGTCATCGGCACCGGGGCGAGCGCGATCCAGTTCGTGCCGCAGATCGCCCCGAAGGTCGAAAAGCTCCACCTCTTCCAGCGCACGCCGCCGTGGGTCTTTCCGAAGATGGATCGGGCCTATTCGGAGGCGCAGAAGGATTTCCTCGAGGCGCACCCCGGCGCCGCGTGGCTCTACCGGTCGGTGATCTACTGGGCGATGGAGCTCCGCGGCTTCGGTTTCGTCCTCGAGCCGCGCCTGCTCCGGATCCTCGAGTGGCTCGCGAAGCGTTACCTGAAGGACTCGATCCCGGATCCGGCGCTCCGGGCGGCCCTCTCGCCCGATTATCGCGTGGGGTGCAAACGTATCCTCATCTCGAACGATTATTATCCGTCGCTCCTCCGGGACAACGTGGAGGTCGTGACGGGCGCGATCGCTGGCATTGAAGAGAACGCGATCCTCTCCGCCGACGGCACGCGCCGCGAGGTGGACGCCATCTTGTTCGGTACGGGCTTCGACGTGGCTAAAAACTTCGCGCCCGTGCGTGTCGTGGGGCCCGGCGGGCGGGAGCTCTCCGAGGTCTGGAGGAGCGGCGCCGAGGCGTATTTCGGGGTCGCGGTCTCGGGGTTTCCGAACCTCTTTTTCCTGCTCGGGCCGAACTCGGGCCTCGGGCACAACTCGATCGTGTTCATGATCGAGGCGCAGGTGCACTTGATCCTCGAATGTATGGGCGCCGCCCAGGCGAAAGGCGCGCGGCTCGTCGACGTCCTGCCGCGCTCGCAGCGGGTTTACAACGAGGGGATCGGCGAGCGCATGAAACGCACGGTCTGGCAGACGGGATGCAAGAGCTGGTACCTCGACGAAAACGGCAAGAACTTCACGATCTGGCCGGGCTTCACCGCCGAATACTGGCTCCGCACCCGGCGCCTCGCGAAGGACGATTTCCGCTTCGAAACGCGCTAGTCACGCCGCCGCGAGGATCGGGCCGAGCAGGCTCTCGGTCGCGCGGCGGAGGGCCGCCCGCGCGCGATCGTCGTAGGCTTGCGCGTTCGCGCGTGCCGGGCGATCGACGTCGAAGTACTCGCCCGTGATTTGATCCTCGAGCGAACGGTCGATGAGCACCCGGATCGCGCGGGCTCCGTCCTCGGGTTTGCCCCAAACTTGGCCGAACGTCTCGCGTACGATCTTCGTGTCCAGCATCGAACCCGGGTGCAGCGCGTTGATCGCGATATCGGGGTACATCTGCGCGAGATCGAACGTCCACATGACGAGCGCGAGCTTGCTCCTCCGATAGGCACGCAGCCCCTCGTACGCGTGTGTCGTCATCAGATCTTTGAAATCGAGCGGCTCCTGCCCCGCGGAGGCCACGTTCACGATGACCCGCGGCTTTTTCTGACAGCTCTTGAGCCAGAGCTCGGTGAGCGCCACCGGCGCGAGATAGTTCACGGCGAAGCGCTTTTCATGCCCGTCGGTGGTCTCCTCCCGCGCGTCCTCTTTCGTGCCCGCGCCCGCGCCCGCGTTGTTCACGATCACGTCGAGCATTGGGACCTCCGCCGAAAGCGCGCGGACCATCGCCGTGACCTCGCCGAGCGAGCTCAGATCCGCCACGACCTCACGCGTACGGCTTCCCGTGACCAGCTCGATTTCGCGCGAAAGCTCGCGCACCTTCTCGGACGAGCGCCCATGCAGCACCACCTCGCTGCCCCGCTCCACGAGTAGCCTCGCCGTGGCGCGCCCGATACCGTCCGTCGCGCCCGTGACGAGCACCTTCAATCCTCGTGTCGGCATGTCGCTTTCTCCTCCCTACTCTCCGTCGCGTCGAAACGACGATGCTCTCTTGCTCGGGTTGCGGTCAAGGCAGTGGCACGTTTCTTTGGCTGCGCCACCGTCGTCTCTCCCGTTCTCGTGCGCCTTCCTTTTTCCCATGCAAGCGAGCGCCGTGCACGGGCGCGGCTTTTGCGATGGCCAGCGAGGCGAGAGAAATGCGACACCCCTACGCTCGCTCCCTGGTCCTGGCGCTCGGATTCGTGCTTCTCCATCCTGCTCCGTCAACCTATGGCGCACCTCCTCCTGGCGTGCGCCCACGAATACCGCAGCCCACACGCTTGCTCCTGCCACGCATTCATTCCCCGCGGGATGCCGACGGTCGCACCTGGAGTGTCGCCTCGATGACCACGCCGCGGCGTGAGCATACGGCCACCACGCTGCGCGACGGGCGCGTGCTCCTCGTTGGCGGCCTCCACGGCGATTTTTACCTCGCGTCCGCCGAAGTGTATGATCCCGTGGCAGCAAAATTCGTCCAGGTCGGATCGTTGTCGACGCCGCGGGCCCATCACGTGGCCCTCCTGCTCGGCGACGGGCGCGTGCTCGTCGCGGGGGGCGAACATACGTTTGCCGAACCAACGGACACGGCCGAGGTCTTTGATCCGGCGTCGAATGCGTGGACGAAGGTCGGCGCGATGCGTGTGCCGCGGGTCTGGCATGCCGGGGCCACGCTTGCGGATGGGCGCGCGCTCGTCGTCGGGGGCTACGACGGGACGCGGACCGTCGCGCGGGTCGAGGTGTTTGATCCGAGGGCCGGTGTCTTCCACGAAGCCGCGCCGATGTCCGCGCCACGCGCCGAGCTTTCGGCCACGGCGCTCCCGGATGGAAGCGTCCTCGTCGCAGCGGGCGTGAGCGGCGCGGCGCGGCTCGCGACGGCGGAGATCTACGATCCGGCGCTCGATCGATGGCGACAAACCGGTCCCTTGCGGGGACGGCGCGCCGGGCATGTCGCGGCGCTCGTCGACGACGGCGGTGTCCTCGTCGCGGGCGGGCTCATCGGCGTGCACGCGGTGGCCTCGGCGGAGCGATGGAACCCCGCCACGAATGGCTGGACCATGGCGGCGCCGATGCGGGACGCGCGTATCGAACAGGTGCTCGTGACGTTGCCCGACGGTCGCGTGCTCGTGGCCGGCGGCGAAAACGACCACGTCGGCTCCCTCGCGTCGGTGGAGATCTACGATCCCGCGGCGAACACGTGGCTCCTCGCGCCTTCGCTCCGGACCCCGCGCACCTCGCTCGCCGCTGCGCTTCTCGAGGATGGATCGGTGATCTTCACGGGAGGCTTTGCGCCTCCGTCGTCGTGGGCGAGCGTCGAGATTCACCTGCCCGACGCTGGAGAATGATCGTTCAGGAAAAACCAGCGGCGTGAATTCGGGAAGATCAGGCGAGCGCGGCGAGCACGTGATCGTGCACCTTGCCATTCGATGCGACGCAATGGCTCGACGCCACGGTGGGGCGCCCCTCGAAATCGGTGAACCGGCCTCCCGCTTCCTCGACGAGCACGGCGAGCGCGGCGATGTCCCAGATCTTCACGCCCGCCTCGATCCACGCCTCGGCGCGGCCCGTGAGCACGAGCGCGCAGCCGGCGAGATCGCCGTAACAACGGGCCTGCGCCGCGGACAAGGAGAGTCGGGTCACCCGTTCGCCGAGGGGAGGGGCGAGCAAGCAGCGGGGCTCCCCGAGCGAAAGTGTCGCCTCGGCGAAGTCCGCGATGCCCGAGACGGCGAGGCGCACAGGCGGCTCGTCTCCCACGCGACGAAACGCGCCGAGGCCCCGGCCGGCCCAGTACGTCTCGCCGAGCGCCGGGAGGGCCATCGCGCCCGCCACGATGACGCCGCGGTGCTCGAGCGCGACGAGCGGTCCCCAGAACGATCCGCCCCGCGAAAAACCTCGCGTGCCATCGAGCGGATCGACGATCCAGCGGGCCTCTTCGTCCTTGCCAGCGTGAGCCCCCGTCTCCTCGCCGAGCAAGGCGTGGTCGGGGAAGCGCTCGCGGATGACGGCGAAGATGGCCGCCTCGGCGTCGCGATCCGCGGCCGTGACGGGCGTCCGATCGGGCTTCGTCTCGACCCGCACGCCGCTTCGAAAATGAACGAGGCTCGCCGCGCTCGCGGCCTCCGCTGCGGCCCGCGCCGTCGCCACGGCTCTCTCGAGATCGAGCTCGCTCATGAAACACGAT
>JANMGF010000009.1:0-3154 GCA_031374535.1 Polyangium sp. (in: bacteria) | reverse complement strand
CCTGCTCCACGCTGAGCTTCGTCTCCTGCGTGGCCATGTTGATCTGCTTCATGCCCTGGGCGATCTGCTCGAGCCCGAGGCTCTGCTGCCGCATCGCGCCCGTGATCTGCCGGGCCGCGCGTGTCGTCTGGTTGATCACGTACACGAGCTGCCCGAGCCGCTCGCCGATCCGACGCACCTTGGAGCTGCCCTCGGTCGCCGCCTTCGAGCCTTCCTCGGTGACCATCGCCGCGCTGTGGCTCGCCTTCTGGATCTCGCCGAGGATCGAGCGCACCTGCTGCGTCGCTTGCTTCGACTGCTCGGCGAGGGTGCGGATCTCGAGCGCGACGACGGCGAACCCGCGACCGTGCTCGCCCGCCTTCGCGGCCTCGATCGAGGCGTTCAGGGCGAGCAGCTTGCTCTGCTCGGCGATCTCGTTGACGCTGCTGATGATCTCGCCGATCTGCTGCGTGCGCTCGGTCAAATCGAGGATCTTGGCGGCGATGAGCTCGACTTGCTGACGGAGCCTGTCGATGCCCTCGATCGCCGCCACCACGTCGCGCTGGCCGTCCTGCGAGATCTGCTCCG
Organism: Polyangium sp. (in: bacteria); assembly: GCA_031374535.1. Taxonomy (GTDB): domain Bacteria; phylum Myxococcota_A; class Polyangia; order Polyangiales; family Polyangiaceae; genus Polyangium. Next base: position 2,587 of record JANMGF010000009.1, on the reverse strand, counting down.
ATTGCTCGGCGATCTGGATGATGCCTTCGGCCTTCTCGACGTTCTGGATCCCGACCTCGTTGAGCTCCTCGATGGTCGTCGTGATGTCGTTGACCATCCCGGCCTGCTGGCTGCCGCTCGCGGCCTGCTGGCGCGTGCTGGCGAGCAGCTCCGCGAGCGTGCCCGCGACCTGCTGGCCGATCGTGCGCATACGCGTCGCGGCCTCGACGCCGCGGCCAGCCTTGCGGTTGGACTCGACGAGCGTGGAGAGCGCCGCGTGGAGGCGCGCTGCGCGGGGCTCGTCCCCGGGCGGCGGTGAGAGGGCGCGGCCGTCATCGCCGCCGCGCGCGAAGGCCTCGACGTCGGCGACGATCCGATCGAGGTACACGTCGATCTTGCGCCGTGTGACCGCGCGGCGGGCCGCAGGATCGCGCTCTTTCTGCTCGTTCGATTCCGTCTTGTCAGCCACTTGCTCTCCGCTTCTCCGGGCGCGGCGGCGTGCTCATCGAAAACCCAAGCTCGCCGCAGCGCGGGCCGCGACCCGATACCGATCGCTCGCCCTCGGTAGCTTCGGATCGCTCGCCCCGTTTTTCAACCTGGATCGACCACCGGCCGCGATCAGTCCGGCAGGATCGCCACCACGGAAGTCGAGTTGTGCCAGCCGGATTGCTGACCGGGCGTGAGCGCGATTTCGCCGTACGTCTCCCAGCCGATGAGCGGGATGTCTTGCCCGACGACCGATCGGAACGCGTCGACCTGACGCTTGTACTGTTCGCCGAGGAAAATACGACGGCAGATGCAGTCGAAGACGAGGACCGCGCCCGGCCGGCCGCCGGCGAGGTTCGCGAGCGCGCTGCGGGCCGCGTGTTCGGACGCCGAGACGAGCTTCTCCTCGCTGCCGCGCATGATCGTGACGCTCGCGCCCACGGGCACCTCGGAGGCCATGACGATCGCGCCGTCCTCGGTCGCCTTGAGGGGCGCGCGGATCTTGTATTCCCCGCTCGACGTGAGCATCCCGATCTCGTGGGTGATCATGAACGCGTCGCGCGTCGACGCGGTGATCGGCTCTCCGATCTCCGCCGCGAACCGCTCGTAGGCCGCGAGCGCCGGGCGGCCGTCGATCTCGTGGATCACGTTGCCGGCCGCGCGGGTCACGATCATGCTCGGACACGCGGGCATGAGGCCGTGGCGGACGCCGATGCCGATGGGCGTCTTCGAGAACGCGCACACCACGACGATCGCGTCCGTGTAGTGCCGGTCGTCGAGGAACACGTCGGTGCGCGCGAACTTCGCGTCGTCCGCCGCCGCGCCGCCGACGACCTGCGCCAGCATGCTCGCGCTCGCGTGAACGGACTCCACGATGTCCTCGCCTTGCCCGGCGAGCCCGTCGCTGAGCACGATACACGTCGCGTGCAGAAACCCGGCCGTGCGTGCGGCGCGGTGCTCGGAGGAAAACGATCGGAGCGCCTCGGCGGTCGCGGCCTGCCGGTGGTCCTTGAGGCTCCGTCCGAAGCCCACGCGGAAGCGGATCGAGTCGCTCTTGATCGCCATCACGGCGACCGATCCGTGCCCGACGTGCGCGTGGGTGAACTCCCCCGCGGTCGAGCAGCCGACGAGGGTGACCGCGCCCGTGATCTTCCGGATCGCCGGGAGGAGCTTCGCGTAATCGTGGTTGGTCGAGGCGTAGACGAAGATGATGTCCGCCTCGCCTCCGCCGAGCGTGCGCAGCGCTTCCTGCGCGGCGGCGGTCCCTGCGTCCATGGACGACGCTTCGTTCGAGAAACCGACTCCGGCCCTGGTCGTCATGCGCTCCTCCAGCTCCGACCGTCGATGGTCGAAGGACCCGATGTCACGGTGCCCGACGTCGAGCCCTTCCGTCAACGACGGGGCCCTACGAAGGACGACGGACCTCGGTTGTGCCCCACGGCACTGCGCTGCGTCAGGGCCTGGATCCACCTTCTCGCGCGAGTCCCGCGTGCCTCCCGCATGACGGACGAGAGCGCGTTTTTTTTGCGCATCAAAAACTCGCATTGATTGCGCTGAGCGGGCAGTCTCGGTAGCATGCTTTGCCGTAGGGGTGCGTACTGGAGCACGCACCCCCGGATTCGATCCGGCTCTCCAGCGAGGTGAATGTCGACCATGGAGGGGTCCAGCGTCACGAAGGGGACCGAGGCCAATACCCTCGGTAAATACAGGCTCATCGCCGAGCTCGGCCATGGCGGTATGGCCGAGGTCTACCTCGCCGTCGTGCAGGGACCCGCAGGCTTCAACAAGCTCTGCGTGATCAAGCAGATCCGGCCACAGCTCGCGACGGATCCCGAATTCCTCGGCATGTTCCTCGACGAAGCGCGGCTCGCGGCGCGCCTCAGCCACCCGAACGTCGTGCAGACGAACGAGGTCGGTCAGGAGGGCGAGCGGTACTTCATCGCGATGGAGTATCTCGAAGGGCAGCCGCTCAACCGGATCCTGCATCGGATCGGCCGCGACGGCGGGCTCACGCTCGCGATGCACCTGCGCATCCTCGTGGACATGCTCTCCGGCCTGCACCACGCGCACGAGCTCACCGATTTCGATGGCACGCCGCTCAACGTCGTGCATCGCGACGTCA
>JANMGF010001678.1:0-4790 GCA_031374535.1 Polyangium sp. (in: bacteria) | reverse complement strand
TGACGTCGCGGTCACGCTTGGCGCTGCGGGCTCCTCCCCTGGCGATCTTTCCGTCGCGCTCGCCTCCGACGACGTGCGTGACGCGGCGCTCGCGCTCGCCCTCGCGCACCGCGCGCGCCTCGAAGCGCGTGTGGGCCTTGCGATCGCCGTCATCCCTGCGCTCGTCGGAGCGATCGCCGTGGCCTTTGGCGTGCTACCGCCGGCTTATGCGCCGCTTGCCTCGCTCCTCGGCGGTGCGATGGCCGTTTTGCACGTACGAGCGCTCGATCGCGTGCGAGAGACGAACACGACACGAGGACAGACGTGGGAAAACTCGGCCACCGACACTTGACGCCCGGAAAAGCGGACGGGATAAATGACGTCATGGTCGCGAGCGTCAGGGAGGAAGCCGTGACCCTGGACAGAGCCGCAGTCGATCGCCTGCGTGCTCGACTCCAGGCGTACATGGCGAAAAAGGGCCTGCGCTCCACAGCGCAAAGACGCCTCATCGTCGACACCTTCTTCGAAGGCGCGTCGCACATGACGATCGAGGACCTGCTCACCGAGGTCCGCGCTCGCGACAAAGGCATCGGCTACGCGACCGTCTACCGGACGCTCAAGCTCCTCGCCGAGTGCGGCGTGGCCTCCGAGCGTCGCTTCGGCGACGGCCTCAGCCGTTACGAGCTCGCCGACGACGCCACGGCCCACCACGACCACCTCATCTGCATCGGTTGCGGCACGATCGTCGAGTTCGAGGAGCCGCGCATCGAGGAGCTGCAAGACGAGATCGCCAGCCGCTACGGCTTCCACGTCACCTCGCACAAGCACGAGATGTACGGCACCTGCGCGAGCTGTCAGAAGAAGGCCTCGTGATGCGCTCGCGTCTCTCCACAACGGAGAGGTCCACAACGGAGAAGGGCCACCGCGGGTGAGGTTTTACTCGCCGACCTGCGCCACGTAACTCACGCGCGCGATCGGATCGTAGAGCGGGTTCAACGCCTGGATCGGCGGCGCCACGAGCCCTGCGTACTGCGTGTTGTCGAGCACCACGTAGTAGAGCCCCGGCGACAGGTTGAAGCGACGCGTCTGCGCCACCCCCGGCGCGACCGGCGAGCCTCCGAGCACGGGCCCCGGCGGCCCCCCGAGCTGCTGCCCCGTCTGGTACCCCTCGCGCCACGGATCGCCGACCATCTTGCTGACGATCATCACGTCGACCGTCGGCCCTTGCACGCTCATCGTCAGGTAGAGCGCTTGCCCCGACGCGACCTCGAAGGGCCCGAGGTAGTCGCGCTGGTTGCCGTGGATGTCCACGGTCTCGTTCGCGAACGTGAACCGCTCGTCGTCCTGCACGCGGAACGGTTTGATCGGCCTGTTTGGCGGCGTGATGATCCCGAGCGTGAAGTCGTTGCCGCGGTCCTCGTTCGCCACGACCGTGAACCCGCGCGTCAGCTCGCCCGTGACCACCTGGTTGCCGAAGACGTTCGCGAGTGTGCCGAACGGCGGGATGTTCGAGGCCACGTTGAACGCGGGGTTCTCGATGTACCCGATGCGGAACTCGGGCCCCGCGATGATGCGGTTCAGCCGCCCCCAGACGTACATGTCGTCGCCTGCGATCGCGAAATCGGGTCGCAGCTCGATCGTCGCCGACGTCGAGAAGCCCACGCGTTTCGCCGGGATCATGTAGCCATATCCCGTGCCTGCGAACGTCACGGCCACGGTCTGACGCGCGTCGTCGACGGTGTGGCTGCACGTCATCGGGTAGAAGCGCCCGATCGCCGGTGCGCTCGGGTCGAGCTTCAGCGGCACGCCGAGCTTCAGCATCTCCGGGCACATCCGGCTCGCGCCGAAGTTCGAGAAGAGCCACCACCGGAGCTGCGGGTTCGCGTTCACCACGCTGCCGGCGCAAGGGCAGCCGGCCACGGCGAAGGAGAGCGCGAGGACGAGCAGGACCAGAAACGCGCCCGCGGGTCGGGCGGACGACTTGGAACGGGGTCGGGGCACGCGGATTACCATAGCGACAGAGCGGGCGAGCGTGTCCTGGAACCTGCATCAAAACGCCAGGATCCAGGGTACGCTCCGTTGGAGGTGGAACGAGGGACCAAGAAAGCCGCACCCTTGGACGGTGCCCCGCGGTCCGATCCCAGAAACCAGGCACGAATCCGGCACTTCGGGCCTCACGGAGAGGAATCTACCCGGGATTCGTAGGTCCGATTTGACCTCCACGTCCAATGGGCCTACAAAAAGCGAAGCAAGCTAGCACAGGTGAAGGAGACAACAACCCCAGGCGATCCGCGGGAGACGTAAAACCATGAGTGACCTGACGAGCCGATCGCGCAAAATTCTCCTCGCTGTCGTCACCGAGTTCATCTCGACAGGCGCCGCGGTGGGAAGTCGCACGCTCGCGCGCAAGTACGGGCTTGACCTCTCGGCTGCGTCTGTCCGCAACGTGCTCGCTGATCTCGAAGAGGCCGGGTACCTGAAGCAGCCCCACACCTCCGCGGGCCGCGTCCCCACCGATCGCGCCCTTCGCCTCTTCATCGACACGCTCGTCCAGGCGCGCGCCTACAGCCCCGAAGAGCAGGCCAAACTCGGCAAACGTTTCTCCGAGATCTACGCCCACGCGAACGACCCGATGCGTGAAGCCGGTCGGTACCTCTCGGAGCTCTCCGGCACGGCCGCGGTCATCGCATCGCCGCGCACCGAGCTCCGCGCGCTCTCGCAGCTCCGCTTCATCCCCACGCGACCGGGGCAGCTCCTCGCCGTGCTCGTCTTCTCCGACGGCACCGTCGAGAACCGCTTCATCCAGCTCGAAGAAGTGCCCGACGAGTCGGAGCTCACGCGGATCCACAACCTGCTCGCCGACGTCATCGAAGGCCGCTCCCTCGGCGAAGTGCGCGACCTCTTCGCCCGCCGCCTCGCCGACGAACGGATCGCCCTCGACGCCCTGCGCCGCCGCGCCTTCGAGCTCGGTCGTCGCGCCACCGCCGACGTGAAGAGCCGCGGCGACGTCGTGATCGAAGGCCAGGGCAAGCTCATTGATCTGCCCGAGTACGCCGACGCGTCGCGCTTGAAGAAGCTCCTGCGCGCCCTGACCGAACGCGCGGATCTCCTCGACCTTCTCGACAAGGTCCTCGCCGCGGGCGCGGTCACGGTCTTCGTCGGCAGCGAGGCCGGCGAGCTCGGCGAGGGGGATCTCAGCCTCGTCGTCGCCCCGTACACCGAACATGGCCGCGTCGCCGGCACCATCGGCGTCCTCGGCCCCACGCGCATGGACTACGCGAAGGTCATGCCCCTCGTCGACGCGACGGCCACGGCGATGAGCGAAGCGCTCGGCGGCAAACGTTCGTCATGAAGCACGCAGCCGCGCGAGGACCTTCTGAAAGTCCTCGGGCGGCGGCTCCTTGAACGAGACCTCGTCGCCCGTCAGCGGATGCACGAACCCGAGCTCCGTGGCGTGCAGCATGAGCCGCGGCGCCTCGATCAACGGCCCCGCGTAGTTCCGCACGTACACCGGCTCCCCGACGATCGGATGCCCTGCCTCCGAAAGATGGATCCGGATCTGATGCGTCCGCCCCGTCTCGAGCCGACACGTCACCAGCGTCGCGCCCCGCAGCCGCTCGATCGGCTCGATGTGCGTCACGGCGAGTTGCCCCTCCGTCCGCCGATCGCCTCCTTCGAGCGAGCCCCGCAGCCCGTCTCCGCGATCTGCCACGAGCTTCGTTCGGATCGTCCTCCGCGAGACGTCGCCGTGCACGATCGCCAGGTACACGCGATGCACCGTGTGCTGACGGAACTGCTGCGACAGATCCTTCTTCGCCGCGAGCGTTCGCGTGAAGACGATCAGCCCGCTCGTCGCCTTGTCGAGCCTGTGCACCACGCCGAGCGGCGCACGCCCGCGGATCCGATCCCGATGCGCGAGCAGATCCCGCACGATTGCGTCGAGCGTCTTCTCGCGCTCCGCGGGGGACTCGTCTCCGAACGGGATCGTCGAGATCCCCGCAGGCTTTCGAACGACCACGACGGCCGTATCCAGATGCGCGATGAGGTCTCCACCGAGCTCTGCGAGGCGCGCGGCCTTCTGCGACGGCGCGCGTGGGTGCCGCGTGATCGTCGTGCCTGCGCGCAGACGACGCGTCGCATCCATCGCCTGCGTCCCCTCGATCGCGATCTTGCCTGTCTCGATCAACCGCCGCGCCTCGGACCATGAAAGCGATCCGAGCGCCCGCACGATCCCGTCGAGCGGACGCCCTGCGAGGTCGGGCGGGACGACCCACGTGGCATCCGGCGAGCCGAGCGAACTCGAAGGCGCACCCACGGGCGCGGAGGTACGGGGGGATCCACGCGGGGGACGCGCGGGGCGAGATCGAGGCGGAATACGCGAAGACATGCGAGAAATCGGGGGGTGGGCGGACCAACCGCGAGCGCACGATGACGTACCCCGCATGAATACGCCCCTCGATTTTTCCTCGCGGGCCCCGCCTGCGCTATGCTGGCCGCGCTCTTCGGAGCAACGTTCGATCGCGGACGCCTGACCCTGCACGCCGCATGGGTGCCCGCGATGGAAAATCATCCGGCTTGTTGACACGCTGCGCGCGCCAGACCGAAGATGGCGTCAAAGGCAGCCCCAGGGGCGCTTTACCCCAGAGGAGACCGTTCCGTGGCCAGCACCATCCTCGCCGTCGACGACAGCGTGACCATGCGCAAGGTTCTCGAGATCACCTTCGCGAGCCCCGATTTCCGCGTCGTCACGGCGAACAGCCCGGACGCGGCCCTCCAGAAGTTGAAGGCTGACAAGCCGGATCTGGTGATCG
>JANMGF010001676.1:0-29698 GCA_031374535.1 Polyangium sp. (in: bacteria) | reverse complement strand
TCGGCGTACGCGCGGCCGAGGTCAATGTGATCATGCAGCGCGCCGCGGCAGTGAAGCGCGAGCCTGGGGATGGGTCCGATCGAACGGAGCTTCGGGCGACCATCGAGCAGGCCCTCGAAGGGCTCGGCGCGGTGGTCGATGGCGCGCAGCAGCTCATGCACGACGCACGCGAGGCCGAAGCGCACGACCTCTCGCGCGAGGCGGACGCGTTGCGCCAGCAGGTGCTCTCCGCGCGAAACAAGCTCGGGCTCTTGCGAAGGCACCTGGAGAACGAGGGCCCGGAGCCGAATTGAAGGGGCGCGGATCAGGCGCCCCGGGGGAACGTCGCCGTGAATGTCGTCCCGTTCTGCGCGTCGCTCGTCACGTCGAACTTGACCCCGTGCGCTTTCACGATTTCGTTCGCGATGAACAGGCCGAGGCCGGTTGGAATGCTTCAGCTCGAGCTCTGCGACCACCTGCTCGCAAATGGCTCGCAAGTCGCCCGGCTGGCGGTGGATGGGCAAGCCCCCGTGGACGCGGATCGCGGCATGTCCAGCAGATCGGCCACCATTCGTTGCATGCGTTCGGCCGCCCGGACCATCCTCGCGTAGGCGGGCACCAGCGGCGCCGGCACGTCCTTGTGCGCCTTCGTCGAGTACGCTGGACTGGCGCTCTCTTACTCTTGCAAATTCGGAAGCGCCCGTGGGAGCATCTCCGCCATGTTGTCCCGCCTGCGCGCCCTCGGTCTCGCCGTTCCTCTCGCTCTCGCCGCGATCACGACTGCCTCCACTGCCGACGCCTTCTGCGGCTTCTACGTGGCGGGCGCGGATCAGAAGCTCTTCAACAACGCCACCATGGTCGTGATGATGCGGGAGGGCACGCGCACCGTGCTCTCGATGCAGAACAACTACCAGGGCCCGCCCTCGAACTTCGCGATGGTCGTGCCCGTGCCGATCGTCCTGCAGAAGGAAAATGTCAAGACCCTCCCGAACGAGGTCTTCGACCAGGTCGACAAGCTCGCCGCGCCCCGCCTCGTCGAATACTGGGAGCAGGATCCCTGCCCGGAGCCGGTCGAATCCAAGAGCGACGACATGCCGTACCCCTCGGCTCCCCGGGCGATGGCGATGGAGAGTGGGGGGGCGGCGCCGCGCGATTACGGCGTCAAGATTGAGGCGCAGTTCACCGTGGGCGAGTACGACATCGTCGTCTTGAGCGCCCAGGATTCGGGCGGGCTCGATCGCTGGCTCAAGGACAACGGCTACAAGATCCCTGCCGGCGCTGAGCCTTTGCTCCGGCCCTACGTGCAGAGCGGCATGAAATTCTTCGTCGCCAAGGTCGACGTCAAGAAGGTCCGCTTCGAGAAAGAAATGGCGAAGCTCTCGCCGCTCCGGTTCCATTACGATACGGAGTCGTTCAACCTCCCGATTCGCCTCGGTCTCGTGAACTCCGGCGGCACGCAGGATCTCATCGTCCACATCCTCGCCCGCGGCAAGCGTTACGAGGCCGCCAATTACAAGAACGTCACCATTCCGACGAACATCGACGTCGCCGAGGGCGCGCGGAAAGAGTTTGGAGCGTTTTACGCGGCGCTCTTCGATCGGACGGTCGAGAAGAACCCCGGCGCGGTCGTCACCGAGTATGCCTGGGGCGCGACGTCGTGTGATCCTTGCCCGAGCTCGCCGCTCGACGACGCTGCTTTCGCGACCCTCGGCGGCGACGCGATGCCCGGCGTGAGCGAGGAGCAGAAATGGGTGCCCGCGAATAGCTTCGTCCTGACGCGCCTCCACGCCCGGTATGGCAAGGACGCCGTCGGCGAGGATCTCGTCTTCCGCGAGGCGAAACACATCGTCGGCGGGCGTGAGTTCATGCAAACGAATGGCAAGCTCGAGACGGGCTCGACCGTGATCGACGACGGCGGCATCTCCAACTTCCAGGGACGTTATGCCATTCGCCACCCCTGGACGGGCCCGATCAAATGCAGCAACCCGCAGCGCGGCGTCTGGGGCGGGCCTCCGGCCGGCGTGGAGGGTCATACCGGGACCCAGGTCGCGCAGGACCTCGCCTTCGCGCCGCGCGGGCAATTGCAGCTCGCCGGGTACGTGCAGCACGACGTGCCAGAAATCGGGCTGCAAGCCGGCGTGTCGAACGAGGTCGCGGGACCGGGCGAATTGCCGGCGGCCGAGCTCGCGCGCAAAGGTGGCTGCGCGGCGTGTGTCGTGGGCTCCGGAGAAACGTCGAATCAGGTCGGGTGGATCGCGGCCCTCGCGGGCGCCGCCGGGCTCGCGGGGCTTTTCGCGCGCCGACGGCGTCGCTGACGATTGTCGTCGCACGCCTGCCTGGGGAGCCAGGAGCATGGCCGAGTCGAAAACATCGGAACGCGGTATTCTCAGTTTGCTGGGGGTCCTGATCGGCGGGGGCTCTGTGCTCATCGCCCTGGTCGGCGTGATCAACACGGCGCTCGACCTGAACCTGGCCCTCGGGGTTTATGGCACCAGCACGCCGCTGCCCAGATCCTACGGCGAGGTCGCCGGTCTCGCGGCGGCCGGCGTGCTCCTGATCGGGTTATCGCTCTTCGGCAGCTTCGTGCGCGCCAGGTTTGCGGCGGCCAAAGGCAAGCCGCTGGTGCGGGTCGGCATTCTCGCCGGGGCGCTCCTTTTGCTCGTCCTCGTCGGCCGCGAGATCCAGATCGTCGCCCTGACGAGCACCTACGGGAGCATGCTCGCGTATTACGCGACCGACGGCGACCTTTCGGACGTGAAGTCCGAGCTTGCCAAGCGCTCCGACCACGAGGCGCTCGACCATGCTGTCTCCCGCGCCGCGCAATACAACAACGCAGGCGCTCTGGCCCTCTTGCTGGGCGCCGGCGCCGACATGCGCCAATCGACCCAACCCGAGCAACGGCGCAGGTGCGCCCTCCTGGGCCGGAGTTACGACTTCATCAAGACCGCGATCGACCACGGTATCAAGCCCGACGCCTGCCCCCGAGGCGAGGCGGCCGTCTGGGAGGCCGTGAGGCAAGGGTGCTCGCCACGCAAAAGCGGTGGAGCAAGACAATTGAAGCACTGGGCGAAAAAACGGCCCCCTGAGTCCAGGCATCTCGCCCCTGAGCATGGACTTCATTCGATCCATGGGTGGCTTTTCCCCATCCAGATATCGCACCGAAGCGCATCGAGTCATCATGAAACGTCTGCCGACAAACCTGTTTGAGGTCAAACACTTAGCTTGATCCCTCGTGGGCTCGACGCGTCGCGGCACACCCGTTGCACTGCACTGCGTTGCGTTATCCTTGTTTGCCGGCCGAGAGGCCGGTTCGACGGAGGCAGCCATGAGCGCTCGATTCTGCGCGTCCCGCAAGCTATCCATTGCACTCTTCGCGACTGCGGCCATGATCCTTACCGCAGCGAGCCCTGCGGAGGCGGCGAACAGCGCGCCCGTCGTGCTCGTTCATGGTTTCGCCGGCTTCGGCCGCGACGAGGCGCGGCCTACTTCGGCCACCAGCAGAAGGTGCAGGGCAAGTGTTTTCCCGGCCTTTACCCGCAATGGGACGGCAATCACCCGATCCATCTACCGCAACCGCGTGAAGGACTCGTCCATCTGGACCTCCCCCGTCGCGCGGGAGGACCTCAGCCTGTACAGCTTGAGCCCCGACGGCGCAGCGGAGGAGAATAGCTGGGTCGATACCTGGTCGAACGTCTACTATTCAAGACCTGGTGGGCGAAGGACGCGGTCGTGAATACGAAAAGTATGGCCGGCCCCTGGGATGGCTCGGCGACGGTCCCTTATGACGGCACGTCCCAGCCGGGGGAATGGAACTACATGGGCCTGCTCGATGGGTTCGACCACTTCGATGTCGTGGGCTGGACGCTGTTCTGGAACTCGAAGAGCTTCTACCTGGATCACGTGAACCGCCTGCGCGGCCTTTGACCACCGGCGTGTTCAAGAGAGCGCCCACGCCGCATACCCGAGCGCCGTGGCTTCGATGATCGCGAATCCGACGAGGCCTGCGGGGAGGAACTCGAAGAAGCCGAACCGCAGCAGCCGCCCGTCGATGTCACAGAGTTCCGCACGCTCCGTCAATGCCTGCGCCAGCGGGCCCGACGTCGCGGCTGTCAAGAAGAGCGAGCTCCCCGCGCACACCGAGAGCGCGATCCCCAGGTAGACCGCTGACGGCGGGAGCTGCTTGGCGAGCGACGCGGCCACCTCGAGCAGCGCCGCCATACTCGGCCCCGCCGAAAAGAGCCCCGCGAGCACCCTCGCGAGCAGCAGGAACACGAAGAGCTATCCGCTCGGCCTCGAGACGATTGCGAGCGATCTTCTCGCCGAGCCGACGATTGCCGAGCAACGCAAGGGAGGCGCCGAGCCAGCAGACGAGCTCCGGGCCGATGCCGAGCGAGGCGGGGAGAAAAAGCCAGGCCGCGAGCATGAGGCCGAGCGCGACCGCCGCGGGAATGAAGACGCGCGTGTCGAGGCGGATACGCCGGTGCAATGCATCCATGACGGCACGGGTGAGCCCGGCCGAGACCGGATCCCAAGGCATTCCTTCCGCAGGACGGACGACGAACGCCGTGACCGCGAGCGACACCAAGAGCGCCACCATCGTCGCCGGCGCAGCTCTCACGAGATAATCGCCAAAGCCCATGCTGCCTCGGCCGAGGAGCAAGATGGCCGGAAAATAACCAATGGGCGTGGCCGCCCCGCCCAGGTTGCACGCAATCAAGAGTACGCTGAGCGTCCACGAGACGTATCGTTGCTTCGTACCGCCGAGCCGCAGCAAGACGTGGAGCACCGGCAGGACGAGGACCAGCGCGGTCAGGTTGTTCACGATGCTGCTGACCACGTACATCGTGACGGCGAAGACGAGGGTCAGTCGATTCGGGTCGCCGCGGCTGACGCGGGTGGCGACGACCGCGAGCCTGTCGAAGAGGCGGGAGGAGGCGAAGAGCTGGGAGACGATCGCGGACGAAGAGGTGCGCGGCGCTGGCCATCCCGAGCTCGCCGGCAGCCATGCGAAATGCCTGGCCGAGGTGCCGGGGCAGGGTGGTCACGCCGAACCCTCGACCGCGCATGGTTCGGAGGAGGACGGGGAGAGGCGATCGAGCAAAGCGCCGAACGCGCAGACGAGCACCGCGTTCGCGAGCGCGTGGTGCGGGGGGCCGTCGAGGAGGCAATCGACGAGCGCGTCGAGTGCCGGAGAATCGGGGGAGGTAATGGCCTCGAGCGGAGCGAGCGGCATGTGGAGAGGCGGCTCCTTCGAGCAGGCCAAGCGAGCAATCAGAGCAGATTTTCAGGGCACCCTGGAGCGAGCAACCCGCCGTACCGATTGTACGATGTCGAACTATATTCGTTTGACGTGCAAGTTGTCAAGGAGGAAGGACGTCGAGGGGCCCGACCACCGCGACTCTGCGGCGAATATCGCACGAGTCAGCTGCACGAAACGCTTGGACGTCCAATGGTTTTCAACTATAGGGGTGTGGGCGCGCCGCCTGCTCGATCGACGGACGAAGGCGCTTCATGGGGAAGCAGGGCTTGAACATGGATAAATCACCAGAAACACCCGTGCCCGCCGTCACGCGTACGCCGCTCCCGTCGCCACGCACGCAAGGTCTGCTCTCCGCGCTTTTCGTCGATGCATCGCCCATCGATCTGCGCCTCGTCGGTCGCACGTTGCTCCACGCGGCTCTGGTCGGGGTCGGGGCCGGCGTCGTCGCCGTCGTGTTTTTCGCTGCCCTCGAGATCGTGGATCGGCTCTTCCTCGTGCGCCTCGCCGGGTATCGCGCGCTTCGCGCCGCGGGCGAGTCTTTTTTCGGCGAGCACACGGTCGGCGCGTTCCGACCCTGGCTGCTCATGATATTGCCGGCGCTCGGCGGGATCGCGAGTGGTATGCTCACGCGGCTCGCACCCGAATGCCGCGGCGGCGGTGGCGACGCGATGATCGAGGCATTCCACCGCCACGGCGGGGTGCTCCGGCGACGCGTCGTCTGGATCAAGGCGCTCGCCTCCACGCTCACGCTCGGCACGGGCGGCTCGGGCGGACGGGAGGGGCCCACGATGCAAATCGGCGCCGCGTTCGGGTCGTTCGTCGGCGGGGCCCTCGGCGTATCGCCCCGCGAGCGGCGTATCCTCATGATCGCGGGCGTCGCGGCGGGCATGAGCGCCATCTTCCGGACCCCGCTCGGCGCCGCATTGCTCGCCACCGAGGTCCTCTATCGCGACGACGTGGAGAACGACGCGCTCATCCCCGCCCTGCTCGCGAGTGTCCTTTCGTATTCGGTCTTCATCTCGGTCTTCGGCGAGGCCACGCTGTTCGCGCATGCGCCGCGGTATCCGTTCGTCCCGGCGCACCTGCCGCTTTATGCGGTGCTCGCGCTCCTCGTCGCCCTGGTCGCCATTGGGTTTCTCAAGGTCATGGGGGGCGTGAAGCGCCTCTCCGCGCGCTTGCCGGTGCCCGATTGGGCGCGGCCCGGCGTCGGCGGCCTCGCGCTTGGGCTCGTCGCGGTGCCATTGCTGCTCCTCCTCGGCGCGCGGCACGTCCTGCCGGAAGGGCAGGGGATTGGTGTGCTCGGCGGCGGTTATGGCGCCGCGCAGGTCGCGATCACGGGCGCGTCGTGGTTGCCCGAGGGATGGCAGGCCGTCGAGCTGCTCGCCGCGCTCACGGTGATCAAGATCGTCGCCACCTCGCTCACGATCGGCACGGGAGGCAGCGCGGGCGATTTCGCGCCATCACTCGCGATCGGCGGGCTCGTCGGGGGCACGTTCGGCCGCATCGCGGCGCTCGTCATCGGCGATCCGCGCATCGATCCCGGCGCGTTTGCCCTCGTCGGCATGGGCACGTTCTACGGGGGCGTCGCGCACGTGCCGATAGGCTCGCTCGTCATGGTCTGCGAGCTCGCCGGGAGCTACGACCTCCTCGTCCCTTTGATGCTCGCCGAGGGCATCGCGTTCGTGGCCCTGCGGGACCATTCGCTTTATTCGTCCCAGGTCCCGACGCAACGTGATTCCCCCGCGCATCCTCCCGGCGTTCTCGACGTCCTCCGCTCGCTCAAGGTCGCCGACGTGATGATCGCCGGCCGGCCTTTCGTCAGTTTTGCCCTCGCCACGCCCGTGCCCGAGGTCCTGCGCCTCGCGGCAGACGCCGGCTGGCAGGATGTTTTTCCGGTGCTCGACGAGCAGGGGAAAATGGCTGGGGTCATCACCAGTGATATCGTTCGCCTGCTCGCCACCGAGCGTGAGATCGAATCGCTCACCCTCGCGGCCGACGCCATGCAACCGCCGGTGGCCGTGCGGCCGGAGGACGACTTGAGGAAGGCCACGGAAGTGCTGCTCGCGCAAGGCGTGCGCGAGGTGCCGGTGGTCGACGATTCGGCGGTGATCGTGGGTTTCCTCGACGAATCCGAGGTGGGACGCGCCTATCTCGAGGCGACATCCCGCGAGGACCGGCCAGCTTGAGCCTGTGTCCTCGCGCGGCGATTGCACACGCGAATCACGGCACTGGAATCGCATGCGCTGGACAGCGCCCGCCGCCATCACCGCGGCAGGCAAAAGACCAAAAGGAGAAGACCATGACCCGCGCATGTCGGCCCTTGCTCGCTTCGCTCACGCTGGGGCTCTTCGCATTGCCTGCCCTGGCGGACCACCACGAGGAGCCGACGGTCCAGGCACAATCGCTCGAGGAGCAGTAACTCGAGGATCAGTACAAGGACGCGAAGGAAGTCGACATCGCGTTCGGCGATCTGCCCACCGCGGCGCAAAATACCATCCGAAAATGGGCCGAGGGCGGCAAGATCGACAAGATCGAGCAGGGCACGCTGAAGAACGGACAGAGCCATTACGAGGCGCACATCGACAAGGCGGGCCAGAAGCTCGAGGTCGCCGTGACCCCGGACGGGAAGACCGTGGCCAGGGGCGAGAACGTCGGTGACTGAAGAGGTCGCCCCGGCACGAATACGGCGCTGACGCGCGTTCGTTTGAAGTTGACTCAGACGACCGGATGAGTCATCCTCGTCTTCATGGTCGCCCGACCCGTCCAGAAATCACGCGATCCTGCGCGCCGACAGCGCATCCTCGAAGCGGCGAAGCGGCACTTCACCGCGCACGGCTTCAAGGGTACGAACCTCGATGCGGTCGCGGCGGAGGCTGACTGCGCGAAGGGCGCGCTTTACCTCGAGTTTGCCGACAAGGAGGCGCTCCTGCGCGAGGTGGCCGAGCAATCGTTCGCCACGATCCGCGCTCGTTTCGTCGACGAGGTACTGTCCATCGAATCGCCGCTCGAGCGGCTCGTCGGGACGCTGCGTTTCGCCTATCGTCAGATGGCCGCGGACCCGATGTTCGGCAAGCTTCTCCGCGAAGATCCCGATTTACGCGCGCTCGGGCTCGCCTCCGATTCGAAAAACATCGAGGCGGCGAACGCGCAGCTCGCCATGCTCCGCGGCTGGGTCGACGAGGGAATCGCCCGCGGCGAGATTCGCGCCGACGTCGATCGCGACGCGGTCCCGGTCGTCCTCGGGGTCCTGCGTTTCGCGCCGCAGCACCTCGGGATCCTGATCGAGCTTGGCCTCTTTTCGCCCGAGCGCACACTCGAGGCCATCGTCGACGTCTTTCGCGCCGGACTTGCCGCGCCGCCGAGCCCTGCGCCCGCCAAACCGATCCGGCGCGCGTCACCCACGAGGAAATACAAACGATGACGAGCAAGCACGCAATCGAGGTCGAAGGGCTCACCAAGCGGTTCGGCAAGGTGACGGCCGTCGACGATGTCACGTTCACGGTCGAGCCCGGCGAGGTCTTCGGGTTCATGGGCCACAATGGCGCGGGGAAAACGACGACATTGCGCATGTTGCTCGGCCTCACGCCCCTCACGTCCGGCACTGCGCGCGTCCTCGGCCGAGACGTCGCGCGTGACACGCTCGAGATCCGCCGCTCCGCAGGATATCTGCCCGCGAGTTACACGCTCCCGCCCGACATGACGGCCCGGCAATTCTTGTTTTACGTCGGGGCCATGTTCGCGCTCCCGCGTGACGCTGTCGCCGCGCGCGTCGAGGCGCTCTTGCGTAGATTCGATCTCGTGCGCGACGCGGACCGGGCGCTGCGTGGTTTTTCGACCGGCATGACGCAGAAGGTCGGGCTCGCGCAGGCATTACTCAACGAGCCGCGGATCCTGCTTCTCGACGAGCCGACGTCGGGCCTCGATCCGCTCGGCCGCCACGAGCTGCTCGAGCTCATGCGTTCGCTCGCGCGCGACCAGGGCGTCACCGTCGTTTTCTCGTCGCATATTCTCTCCGACGTCGAGGCGCTTTGCCGCCGCGTGGCCGTTTTGCATCGGGCAAAACTCGTCGCATGGGGTGAGGTCGAGCCCCTGAAGGAGCAATATGGCGCCCGCACGATGGACGACCTTTACCTCGCGCTCGTACGCAAGGAGGCCGCATGATGCGGCTCCAGTGGCTCGATTACCTCGCGACGCTCCGCGAGCGGAAGACGTGGCTCTGCTGCGCGATGCTGCTTTATGCAGTGTTCTCGATCCCGGTCGTGCTCGCGCGCCCACCTGCGCATGTGCAGGACGCGATCTCCACGTGGTTCGGCGGCGGCGGGCCGTTCGTGATCTTCATGTACGTGTGGATCGACCTCGCGATGAACAAGGTGATCGCGTTCCTCCCGGTCGTCCTCGCGAGTGGCATCGTCCTGCGTGAACGTGACAATGGCGTGTTGCCGCTGCTCGCTGCAAAACCCCTTTCGATCCCACGTTATTTCGCGCTTCGTGCGATCAGCGTGTGCGCCGTCATGGCCACGCTCCACATGGGGACGCAGCTCGTCGGCCTCGTGTACTTCACGGCGCGCGTACCAGGCTTCCGCCCTGGGACCTTCCTCGCCGCGATGTCCCTTCATCTCTTCGCTGCCATCTTCGCGACCGGCCTTTCGGCCGGGATCGCCGGCTGGGTGAAGCACCGCAGCGCCTCTGCATTGTTGGGCCTCACCGTGCTCAGCTTGCTCGTGGGTCTGGCGCTCGTCGGCTTTTACCAGCCCGCGTGGCGCACGGTAACGATGGCAAACCCGATCTCACTCGGCGCGCTCGCCCTCGCGGATCTCGACCACCTCGGCCCCGCGCTGCTCGTGCCACCGATGATCGCCCTCACCTTGCTTTCCGCCGCCGCGATTGCGATCGGCGCCGCCGGCGTACGCCGCATGGAGGCTTGAGATGACTGGAACGAGCTCGTTACGCGATTACTTTGTGCTCGAAGCTCGCCACACGCCGCGCCGCGCTCCGATCGCGGCCGCGATCTGGGGCGTTGTCGCGGTGCTCGGGACGCATGCGCTGCTCGTGCGTTTCCCCGAGCGCGCGCTCCGGTTCCTCGAGCAGGCGTTCGACATTCGGGGGATGGCTGCGGTCCTGATCGTCAACGACCTGCTCGCTTCCTATTTCGCGTCCTATTTCGTCGGGCTCTCGGGGCTGCTCGGCGTCCTCGTCGCCGCACGGGAAGAGGGGCGGCTCGAGCTCTTGCTCGCAAAGCCGATTCACGCGCGTGTGCTCCTGGCCGCGCGCGTGGGGCCCGTGCTCGTCACCGCAGCTGCGAGCGGCGTGATCATCTCAATCGTGATGGGGCTGGCGATCATGCCGTATCTCGCGCCGGGCGACATGGTCAGCGCAGCGGGCGCGCTCGGCGGAGGGCTGTTCCTCACCGCGCTCGCCGTCGCTTTGCTTTCGCTGTTGCTCCCTCTGCTCGTGCGCATGCGTGACGGCTTTCACGCGTTGCTCGTGGGTATGCTCGTGTGGCTCGTGCCCGTGATGCCTGCGGCCGCCTTCATCTATCGCCCCGATTTCTTCGAGGCCCACGAGACGTTACGCTCCACGATTGTCCTGCCAACCCTCGTCTGGAACGACGCCACGTCCGCATGGCTCGGACCCGCGGCCCTCGTGCTCGTGGCGCCGCTTTGCGTGGCGTTCGTGGCCCTCGCCGGCCGCGTGCTCGAACGCACGGACACCAAGTAACGACGCCTCGACACATTGCCCCGCGGCGGCCTTGACGTGCGCCGACGGATGCTGTCCGATGCGGGACCGAACGCTCCGGGCAGAATGGCTCGGCCTCCTGATTTCGTGTATGCTTCGCCGGTCATGACGGCGCCCACGCACCTCCTCGTCGCGAACCCCATGGCCCAGAGCGGGCGCAATGCGGCGCGCATCGACCGCGCGTTGCGACTGCTGCATGCCGCAAGGCTTCACGCTCGCCTTCTGCCGACCGAGCCCGGCGGACGGACAACGCAAGCGGTGCGGGCCGCGCTCGACCGGGAGCCCTATCGTTGCGTGGTCGCCATGGGTGGAGACGGGACCTTCCGCGAGGTTGCGGAGGGTCTCCTCGAAAGCGCGCGCCAGGGCGAGGTCACGCTCGGTATGCTGCCCGCAGGGACCGCCAACAACCACGGGCGGAGCTTTGGATTGCGAGCCGCGGAGGGGGCGCTCGAGCGAAACGTCCGCGTCCTCGTCGCCGGCCGGGAAGCCCGGCTCGATGCGGGAAAACTGCATGCCATGGACAGCGCCGGACGGACCCTCGCGCGGGCGACCTTTTTCGATTCGGTCGGCTGGGGCATCGGCGCCGCGGTGATTGCAGCGCGCAACGTGGACCGTGAGCGTGTTCTGCGTCTGGGCCGGCTCGAAGAGGTGTATCGCGACGAGCTCGTTTATGCCGGCGCCCTGCTCCGCACGATTGTTTCCGCCGAGCGTACGTACATCGATCTCGTTGCCTCTGTCGTGGTCGATGGAACCAAACACGAGATGGGGCGGCTCGCGGAGCTCTTGATTCGAGGAACTCCCGTCTATGCAGGTGGCTGGGTGGTGGACCCCAAATCACGCCCCGACGATGGTCTGTTCGAGGTCTTCCCGTTTCCCACCCGGCGCGATTGGTTATCACGCGCCGCGATTGGTCTTTGTTCAGGGCCGATTGTGCGCGCCGGGCTCATCACGCCTGCCGCGCCGCCAGGGACGATGCGAGGTTCGCGGATCGACGTTCACTTCCGGATCCCTGAAGGTGACGCTCCCCCGCCCTGCCAGCTCGATGGAGAAGAATTCCCTGCCGCAGAGCGTTTTTCGATCGAGGTGATCGCCCGCGCCTTGCGTCTCATCGTTCCTGGTGCCTGAGAGGCATCCGTCGATGAGCGTGCCCGTCCACCCGATCACGGCGTCGTGCTCCATGACCCCGACACGCAGCAGAAAGCGTGCCTCCCTTCGCTCGCCCGTACTCGTTTGAGAACAAAAGGTTTGACGCTGCGGTCAGGCCGGAAGACCATGTCGTGACATGGGGGTTAAAAGCAGGCAAACGCGACGAACGTTCCTCGCGGCCGCGGCGGCGCTCCCGCTGTCGGTTTCGATTGCAGGATGTCGTCGCGGACGTTCGTCGGATCCCGACGAGCCTCCCGCGCTCCCCGAGGTCGCGTCGCCGCCGCCTCCCGTGCCTCGCGCGTCGGCGGGGCAGCATGCGGGGGCGCGGCTCCTGTATTCCGCGGAGTCGGTCGGCATCGGCGCTGCCCTCGATCGTGTGCTCGCACGGAGGTTCGTCGAGGACACGGGCGCCGTCGTGGACGTCGTCCCGCGCCCGCGCGACGCGACCGAGACATACGCGAGTTATCAGCGCCTTTTCCAGGCCCGCTCGGCGGACGTGGACGTGCTTTCGCTCGACATGATCTGGCCGGGCACGTTCGCCCCGCATTTGCTCGATCTCGGCCCGAGCCTCGGGGACCTCGCGGCGAAACATCTCGAGGCCGCCATCCGGAACGACACCGTGGGAGGGCGGCTCGTGGCCATGCCCTTTTTCACCGATTTCGGGATGCTTTATCATCGAACCGATCTCCTCGAAAAATACGGATATGGCGCTCCACCCGCGACGTGGGACGAGCTCGAAGGGATGGCACGGAAGATCCAGGAGGGAGAGCGCGCGCAGAACCGCGCGTTCGTCGGCTTCGTCTGGCAGGGCAAGGCTTACGAGGGGCTCACGTGTAATGCGCTTGAGTGGATTCACTCACACGGCGGAGGCGCGATCCTCGAAGGCCGCGAGCCGGCGGTCCGTAACCCCCAGGCGGCGCGGGCCCTCGCTCGTTTTCGGTCGTTTGTCGGGACGGTCTCGCCTGCAGGCGTGACGGGGTACGAAGAGGAAGACGCGCGGAATGTATTTCAGGGCGGAAACGCGGCCTTCATGCGCAACTGGCCGTACGCGTACACGGCCGGCAGCACGAAGGGATCGCCGATCGAGGGGCGCTTCGACGTCGCGCCGCTCCCGCACGAGCCCGGCTTCGAGAGCAGCGCGACCCTGGGTGGCTGGACCCTCGGCGTGTCGAAGTATTCACGATTCCCCGACGCAGCGATCGATTTCCTCCGGTATCTCTGCTCTTCGGAGGTGCAACGTTATCGAGCGCTGACCGGCGGATACATTCCCACGATGCCCGCCGTGCAGCGA
The DNA here is from genome assembly GCA_031374535.1 of Polyangium sp. (in: bacteria). Lineage (GTDB taxonomy): Bacteria > Myxococcota_A > Polyangia > Polyangiales > Polyangiaceae > Polyangium. The sequence goes on along the minus strand of JANMGF010001676.1, from coordinate 16,286 downwards.
GATCCGGACGTCGCCCGCGCCTTGCCTTTCCTCGAGCGGGTCCGGGGCACGACCCTCGTCGCCCGGCCCTCGAGCCAGGCAGGGGCGAGGTACAACGAGGTCTCGATCGCCTTCTATCAAGGCGTGAGCAAGGCGCTTTACGGGACGAACCCGGAGGAAGCGCTGGAGCAGATCGATCGGCGTATCCGGCGCTCGCTGCGTTGAGGGATGAGCGGCATGAGCACGACAGACGAGACGGAGGTGGCAAATACGCTCGCGGGGAGCCGCGCGGCGAGGCGCGCGCGGGTCGCGTGGTTGTTCCTTTCCCCGGCGCTCGTCGTGACGGCGTTTGTCGCGCTTTACCCGCTCGTCCGGACCCTCTACCTGAGCCTCACGAATACCCGCCTCGGCAGCGAGGAGCCCGCTCGATTCGTGGGGCTGTCGAATTACGTGGAGCTCGCCCACGATGGTTTTTTCTTCGACGCGATGCTCCTTACCGTGTTTTTTGCCGTGATCACCTTGACGCTCGAGATCATCCTCGGCCTCGGCATCGCGCTCCTCCTCGATACCCGCTTCAAGGGCCGGTCCGCGGTGCGCGCGGCCATGCTCGTCCCCTGGGCCATTCCCACGGCCGTGTCCACGCAGATGTGGAAATGGATGTACAACGACGTGTATGGCATCTTCAACGACGTCCTTGTCCATCGCCTCGGGCTTCTGTCCGAGCCGCTCGCATTCACCGCGGACCGGGCCACATCGCTCCCCGCAGCCGTGCTCGTCGACGTCTGGAAGACTACGCCTTTCGTATCGTTGCTCCTCCTCGCCGGCCTGCAGCTCATCCCGCGTGACCTTTACGAGGCTGCGCGTGTCGACGGCGCGACGCGGCTCCAGGCATTCATGCAGATCACCCTGCCGCTCCTCCGGCCGGTCCTGCTCGTCACGCTCGTGTTCCGGACGCTCGACGCATTACGCGTTTTCGACGTATTTTACGTGATGTTCGGCAGCCGCCCGGACATGCAGACGCTGGCGACGTACGCACACGAGATCCTGGTCAGCATCTCCGACGTGGGATACGGCTCGGCGGTTTCCACCGCGATTTTTCTCGTGATTGCCCTCTTCATCGCGATGTACGTGGCGCTCTTCCGCCGGAGGCGCCGGAGAGAAACGTGAAGGCCCGGGCGATGGCGCGGCGGGTCGCTTTCGGGATGGTCGTCATCGGCCTCCTCGTTTATCTCGTTTTTCCTTTCGGCTGGGCGCTCGTGTCCTCGTTCAAGCCAAACGCGGAGCTCTTCGCGACCCCCGCGCGTTTCTGGCCCGAGCACCCGACGCTCGAGCATTACCGCAGCGTCCTCGCAAACGACGATTTCCTCCATGCGGCCCTGAACAGCGTCCTCGTGGCCTCCTCCGTGACCCTCGTCTCCCTCGCCATCGGCGCGCTCGCGGCATTTTCCCTCGGCCGTTATCGATTCCGCGGCCGGAGCCTCGTGCTCTACGTGGTCCTTTCGATGACCCTTTTTCCCCAGATCGCCGTCCTCGGCGCGCTTTTTCAGATCGTCAACGCGCTCGGCCTCTACAACCGGCTGCCAGCCCTCACCCTGACTTACCTCGTATTCACGCTCCCGTTCACCATCTGGGTGCTCACGGGGTTCCTCGAAGCCGTGCCTGTCGAAATCGAGGAGTCGGCCTACATCGACGGCGCGTCTCCACTCCAGCTTTTCGTGAAGATCATGCTCCCGCTCGCGGCTCCCGGGATGGTCACGACGGGATTGCTCTCGTTCATCGCTGCCTGGAACGAGCTCTTGTTTGCCATTTCCTTCACGCAAACGCCCGACAAACGGACCGTGACCCACGCGATCCTGTCATTCTCCGCGACGACGAGCTCCGCATACGAGGTGCCGTGGGGGCCCATGATGGCCGCCTCCGTGATGGTGACGATGCCGCTCGTCGTGCTCACCCTCGTTTTTCAGGGACGTATCGTCGCAGGGCTCACGGCGGGAGCGGTGAAAGGGTAACGTTTGCTCATCCCGGGGGGGCCGAGCGCGAGCAAATGGGGCGTGGCGAGCCCCCATCGAGGGTGGAGGTGGACGAGACCGAGTTTGTTCCTCTCAATAAAGGGCTTCCATCGCCTTCTGGTGCACCTGTTTGCGGTTGCGTACCACGGACGGCGATTCCGCGGGCGCGGGGGCCACGGAGTCGTCCGAGAATTCGTATGCGGATGCCTTGTCCGACGAAACCGGGGCGGGGCGGTCAACCTCCGGCATGTCCTTGGCCACCGAGGTCATGTTCGCCGCGAGGTTTTCGAGCTCCCCGCTCGGCGTGCGTTTCGCCTGCGCGAGCGCGGCAACGGCGCCCTGCCCGAGGAGCTCGCGCGCGCGCACGTAGGCCCCCTGCTTGCCGAGCTCCAGCGCATGCAGCGTCGTCGCGGACGCCTCGGCCAGCGCGGCCGAAAGCTCGACCGCAGGGTTTTTCGACTTCGCGACCGCGGCCTCGTCGAGCGTCGTGCGCGCGCCGAGATAAATGCGGCGCTCGAGGCGGCCTGCCTGTACGAGCGCGTCGTCGAAGGTGATCACGGCGTCGAGCAGCTCGATCGGCACGTCGGCCTTGCGGGGCGTCACCGTCAATCGAACGACGATGTCGCGGCTGTCCCCACGCACGATGTCGCCGAGCGGCAGGTAGGCGGCGGCACTGCCAGGGGAGATCATTTCACCCCCAACGATCGCGTCGATCCGCACGCCGGGGCCGGGCGTCAGCGTGATCGAGGCCTGGCGGCCGTACACCGTGTCGATACGATCGAGCTCCTCCCGGAAAAACCCCGCGAGTTTGTCGGCGGTCGCGATGTACCGATACCTCCCGCCCGAGAGGTTCGCGATCTTCCCCATCAGCATCTCGTCGTAATCGAGCCCGAGCCCCAGCGTCGTCACGGCGACGCCGCGTTCGGCGGCCCGGCGCGCCGTGTATTCGAGGTTCGCATGTTGATTCGGAATCCCGTCGCCGAGGAGAACGACGCGGTTCACGCCGTTCGCGTTGAAGTTCGAGAGCACCTCGTCGAGCGCGGTCTGGAGACCGCCCGCCATTTCGGTCGTGCCGCGCGCCTCCATCGCGGCAATGCGCCGCCGCACCTCGGCCCGGACCTCGGCGTCGAGCTCGCTGGAGGGGAGGAGTACCTCGGCTTTCGAGTGGAAGACGACGACCGCCAGCCGGTCACCATCCTTCAACGCGTCGATCACCTGGAGGCTCGCGCGCCGCGCGGCTTCGATTGCTTCGCCCTCCATCGAGCCCGACGTGTCGATCGCGAGCGCGACGTTCACGGGGCCGCGATCACGCGCGGGGCGAGCGACCGTGGCGAGGCGGAGAACCGCATAAACCGTGCTGTCCCCGTTCGCGAGGAGCACGGGGGATCCGAGCGCCGCCTCCACGCGGAAGGCGTTCGGATCCCGTGATCCGGGCGGCGATTCCGCCGGCGCGCAGCCGAGGACGAAGAGGAAGACAGCGGCGAAGAAGAGGCGGACGGAGGTGCGGAACGCGTGATCTCTCATGGCGAGGCGGCTTGGACGCACAGAGCCCTTGAAAGATTTGGCGCCCGTGCAAAAGGCCGGGCCCGTGAACACGGGACAGAGCGTGATATCCGCCGCGCATGCGTACGGTGCTCGGGTGGGCGGGTCTCTCGGCGTTCCTTCTTTCAGGGCTCTCGGCTTGCTCGAGCGAGCCGGAAATCCCGCCGATTCGGATCACGACACCCGAGGCCGGCGTGGAGATCACGCTCGCGCCTTTCTCTTTGCGCGTGCTCGATGCAGGTGGGCAAACGGTGCTAGCGACGAAAACAGGGGATGGCTCGGGCGCCTACCGCGGGTCCGCCGGGACGAATGACGAGCCGAGTTTTCTCTCGAAGACGTTGCCAGGCTGGGATGGATACGTGTAGAATCCCGGCCCCTGGCGGCGCGCCGTTACGGCGTCGGTGCGGGAGCAGCGCGCGGACGGGGTGACGCTCGAGCTCGTCGACGACGCCGAGGGGCTCTTCGTCGTGCTCGACGTCTCCGTGAAGGGCCCGCGCATGCGTGTTTCGCTCGACGCGCGCGAGCGTCGCGAGGCCTCGGCGCCGAATGCGTTCGACAAGACGAGCCTCTCGTTCGTGTTGCGGGAGGACGAACATTTCTACCACCCGACCGCGGCGGTGGATTATGCATTTGGAAAGGAAAACGGGTTCTTCGTCAAGAAGCCCGACGGAGAGCCTGCGATCACGGAGTTCATCTCGGGCGAGCTCCTCCGCGTGGCTGCGATCGATTTGACGAACCCGGGCGGGGTCGCGTGGTTCCAGGGTCTTCTGCGGCGTACGCTCTCGATCGGTTACGACGGCTGGATGCACGATTTCGGGGAGTACATCCCGCGCGACGCCGTGCTCTTCGACGGGCGGCGCGGCGGCGAGGTCCACAACGAATATCCGGTGCTCTCGGCGAAGGCGGCCCACGATCTCTTCGAAGCCGAGCGGCCGGGCAATTTTCTGTTTTTCGTGCGCTCCGGCGGCAGCGGCACGCAGGCGTACGTGCCGGCGGTGTGGGGCGGCGACGCCGAGGGCACGTTCGACGAGACGCAAGGACTGCCGTCCTCGGTGCGCGGCGGCCTGAACCTGAGTTTGTCCGGGATGCTTTTCTGGGGCAGCGACATGACGGGCTTCAAGTGCCTCACGAGCGCGCCGAACGACAAGGAGGTTTTCCTCCGGTGGGTCGAGTTCGGTGCGGTGTCGCCCATCATGATGGAGCAGAACGCGTGCCTGAACCCCTCACCCAATTTTGCTCCATCCCACGGAGCGGGAGGCGTGGAAGGTGGAGGACGCGTATTTCCTCGGCCGCGCGCTTTACGCATCACCCGTCGTGCGGCGCGAAAAATGAGCAAGGAGACGTGGCTGCCGAAGGGCGCGCGGTACGTGGATTTCGACGATTTCACGGTGTACGAGGGCGGAGGCACGGTCACGATTCCCGCGCCGCTCGGCAAGCTGCCGCTCCTGCTCGTTTCCGGGCAGATCCTGCCAATGCTCGATCCGAGCATCGAGAGGCTGGCGCCGGCGACCGACCCGTCGGTCGTGGCCGTGAGCGACGTGGCAGATCGGCTCGACGTGCGGGTGGCGCTCTCGCCGGGTGAAATGGCGCGCCTCGTGCTCGCGGACGGCACCGAGATCGAGGCGAGCCGAGGCTCGCCCAATCAGGGAAATCCGGGCAGCCTCGCGGAGGTCGGCGCGGCCGAGATCGGGGCTTGCGCGCGGTGTTTCCTCGCGACGGGCGAAGGCGACGTGCAAAGGATGCGCGCGAATTCGGACCTTTCGGCGGGCTCGGATCTCGTGCTCGAGGATGTGCACCTCGTCGTGAAGGGTGGGCCCGCGCGGCGCGTGCGGTGGGACGTTTTGCGCCTCGTGCCCTGAAGGAGAATGGGTCAGAACGTTTCGCCGCCCCTCTCGGCGAGTGCGGGCCTCGGCGCGCCCTGCTCGCGGCGCAAGAGCCCCACGACGAGGGCAAACCCGATTGGCAAAAGGAGCACGGCGCCGAGCATTCCGGGGCGGCTGGCTTCGAGGAGCCCGGCGCGCAGCGTCTCGTGCACCTGCGCATCCGGCACGTTGGCCGGGTCCGCGACGAATCGCAGGACAGCATCGACGTTGCTCATCAAAGCAATCGACATGGCGACGAGGCACGCGATGGCGAGCGCAGCCGCGCGCGAGAGCCAGCGCCGTACGGGCTTCGCGGCATATCCCACCGACGTGCCGAGCGCAGCGACGCCGAGGATCAGCGTCGGCCACATTCCCCACCCACCCTCACGCATGAACTCGACCAGGCTGATTGCTCCCATGACACATTCTTCCTTTCATCCGCGCCGGCCCTCGCCGACCTCTTGATCCCCAGAACGCACCTCCCAGCCTGGTGTGACAGGAAATGTTCGCCCTATCGATGGTCTCCGCCCTTCACTGCCCGAACTGCGGGGCGCTTGCGCAGGCGGGCATGGCCACGTGTTTTTATTGACGCGCCGTCCTCATCGTGCCGGGCGTGTCGCCACGCGCGGCACATCCGGCCGCACGGACAGGAATGCCGGCGGGGGTCGTCGAAGCGCTTCGCGCTGGAAACAAGATAGAGGCCATCCGGATCTACCGGGAAGCGAGGAAATCCTCGCTGCTCGACGCGAAGAATGCCGTGGAGGCGCTCGAAAGGCAGCGCGGGCTGGGGTAAGGCCCCGTTCCCCCGAAGCTGGACCTCAAAAGGTCACTTTCATCCCGACGGACCCCGGTCCCACGAAGATCTCGGGGCGCGCGGCGACGTCCTCGCGCACGAGGACCTTTTTTGGGGCGAAGATACCCGCGAGCAACATGGCCGCGCCGCCGGCCTGGATGATACCGTCGAAGATGAAGAGGGGCACGAGCAGGCTGTCGAAGCCGGTGAAGTTGCCCGCACCTGCGACGATGAACGGCCCGAGCACGGGTACGAAAAGCGCGCCGTAGGGGGCCCGGGACGAATTGAGCGACTGCATCGCGCCCGCGACCGTGAAGAGATAAAACGTGCCGAACACCACGCTGCCCGCGACGACCAGGCCCGTTCGAATGCGCTCCTCCAGTCGATACCCAGGGGGAACGACCCCTCCCTTGTACGGGATGACCGCCCGCCTCTCCACGGCCCCCTCGGGCGGTGGATATGTGTACCCCGGAGGCGGATAGGGATAGCCCGGCTGGGCATACGGGTAGGGGTATGGATACGGGTATGGCTGGCCCGGCTGCATGGCGGGCGGCGGCGGCGGAGGCGGCTGGGCGCCCGGGGGCGGCGGCGGAGGCGGCAGCGGCGCCGCGGTGGCCGGCGGTGGCGGAGGGGGCGATTTCGACTGCGCCAGCGATGCGGTCGGTCCGCCGAGCAAGCCGAGGCCAAGGGCCAAAGCGCCAAGCGATCCTGCGATTTTTCGCCGTATCCAGCGCGCGTTCATCGATTTTTTTCCTCCGCCCCCGGGCGCAAAACCTGCAAACCGTGGCGTCATGGTATCCCGTGGTCGTTGGGGACTGCAAGTCGAACGCGCGGCTTCTCGTCACGTGGCTACGTGGTTTCGGATGGGGCCCCATCCAGGTCGAGGCTCACGGAGGTCATGGCCTGACACCGGGCCCGAGCTCTGCGCGAATCCGCAGCGATTCTTCGAGGATTCGCGGCGCGTCGACGCCAATCTCGGTCAACAGCATCTCCGCCAGCCGAACGGCGACCTCGGCCTCCTCATAACACACGGCGGTCGCGCGGTGGGTCTCCAGCTTCTCGTGCTCCGATATGTAATGAGCACGCACGAAGATCTGCAATCTGGGCGGATCATTCGCGCCACGTTGAAGGAGCTCGACGGCCGTACGTCCGACGGGGCCGTATCCCACGACGATCGCGTGAATGCCGCATTCGCACGTTGGCTCTCGAGGCGCCCGTTCACGGAGGGACTGCCCTCGCGCTTCAGCGCGGCGGTTGAGCCTTTGCCAGAGGGCCGGGCGAGCGCGCAGCCATTCCTCGAGAGGGTCGATGAGCCGGAACAAGAGCGGATTCAGGCCGATGGGTACGATCGCGCTCGCCACGAGTACGCTTCGCCCCGCGTCGGATGCCAACCGTGACGAAAACGAGGACGGCGAAGGCGTCCCTCATGGGAAGCGCGTCGGCGGCAGCCTGGTGGCTCACCTTCGATTGTCCGACCACCATTCCCGCCAGAAAGGCCCCGAGGACCATCGATGCGCCGAAAATGACGGACGAGCCCGTCGCGACAGCGAGCGCGATGGCCAGCACGGCGAGCCTGAAGAGCTCCCGGCTCAAGGATCGCGCGACTTTCGTCAAAAACCAGGGGACGACGCGCGCCCCGACGACGAGCACCAGCGCGATGAGAGCGGCGAGCTTCGCCAATCCGATCCCGATGACCACGAGCGCCTGGGTGGCGGAGGCCTGCGCGCCCCGCAGAGACGCGAGCACCGGGACCATGAGGAGAATGACGACCGTGAAAATGTCTTCGACGATCAGCCATTCCACGGCCACGTGACCGTGGGGCGTGTCGAGTGCGTCGTGATCCGTGAGCATCCGTATGAGCACGACGGTGCTCGCCACGGCCACGGACATACCCAGCACGAGGCCCGCGGAGAGGGGCCACCCGAACTCCAGCGCGACCGCGGTTCCGAGCCCGGTAGCAAAAAGGCTCTGGACGACCGCGCCAGGCACGGCGATCCGCCGGACTTGCAGGGTCTGCGAGCTGAAAGTGCAATCCTACGCCGAACGTGAGCAGGACGATTCCCACCTCGGCGAGCTGGCTGGCGAGCTCGACATTGGCTACGAATCCGGGGGTGCGGGGGCCGACGGCGATTCCGGCGAGCAGGTAACCCAGGATCGGGGATACGCCGAGCCGCTGCGTGACGAGGTCGAAGAGGAGCGCCGCGAGGAGCCCTCCCGTCAGGGTGAGGATGAGGTCGTACGCATGCATTCGGATGCCTGGTAAGGAGCAGGGGACAGGCCCACGCCGGATACCCAGCGAGCGCGCACTCCCGGTGCGGTCCGCCGCTCGCATCGGGGAGACCCCGAACCAAATTTTTCGCGTGGCTCCTGCCAGGACGTAGCTCGGTTGACGACGGCAGCCCGCTCGCACCATACGTTCGTCGAAGAGCTGGGGCGAGGGTAGCGCTCACGAAGGCGTGAATGGGCGCCCTTGTCCGCTCGGGCGCCACTGCGGAGCTTTTTCCGTCGAGGCGCCGGAACCTCGAGAAAAGGGGGAGGATATGTCTCGTCGATTGTCTCATTTCAGGTGCGCCGCGCTCCTCGCTGTCGGGGTTTGCACGATTCCCGTCGGCGTGAGCCTCGCGGCACATCGGACCGAGGCGGCGCTGGTCGCGCAGCCCGTGGGACGACCGAACCTCCAGGCGCTCCAGCGCGCACGGGGGAGGGTCGTCAGCATGCGGGCCAGGATCGGGAGGATCCTTCGTACATTGGGGGAGACGCACTGCTCCGAGCTCACGACGAGGGAGAGCTGCGGGGAATCTCCCTTCGGGTGCACCTGGAATCCGCGTTCCGAAAGGTGCAACCCGGGGGGCGGCGTGGAAAACGACCTCCTGGCGATCAGCGCGCTGCTGGTCATTCAAAACCAGCTCTTCCAGCTCGGCGAGCGCATCGATCAGGCCATTGCTGTATATCCGGGTCCGGCGTACGTTGCGCTCGTCGCACAGGCCTGCGCTCTCTCCGAGACCATCGAGGCCCAGGCGGGGCTCGGGCAAAACCTCGCGGCGCTCCCCGTCGTCGGGTTGGTCACGCCCGCCGAGTTCATCGCGATCCGCCAGGAGACGGACGCCGTGCAATCCGACCTCGGGTGCCCCTGAACCGGCCGAGATTCATGACTTCCGAAACGAACGAGCCAGAAAGACGAAGGAGGGTGTCATCATGAAAATTGCGCATTGTGTATCGATGGCCATCACGGCGGCGGTCCTCGTCGCCGGAGCGACGGCTTCGGCGCAGCAGCCCAGCGTGGAGCAGGCCGAGGCGCTGAAGAATCGCATCCAGAAAGCCCAGGCGGACGTGCAGAGGCTCATCAACATCGGGAGGGGAGACGGGGAGGCCGGCGGAGACGAAAATGACGCGCTGGCCGTGCCCGTTCTCCTGGAGGCAAGCGGAAGCCTGTTCACGGCGGGGCAGCGGGCCGACGATGCTCTTTTCGCTGCGCTCAGCGGGAATTTCGCGCTGGCGACCTTCCGCTTCACGCAGGCTTGCACGCAGACGGGGCTGGCGCGCTCGCAGGTGGCCCGCGCGCGTCTCGCGGCGCTCGCATTCCCGCCCGGCTTCCTCACGGTGGTCGCGGGGGACTTCACGCTGATCGTCAACGAGCTGTTTCTATTGCGCTCTCCGTTCCCGGTGGGCGTGGGTTGCCCGTGACGAAGGCGAGGTGAAATCGGGGCCCCTGTCGACCCGTCGACGAGGGCTCCGCGGCCTTTCGACGAAAGGAGGCTCGTTGCCATGAAGACGTTCGTATCGTGGATCGTGGTTCTCGCGCTGGCCCTCTCTGCGGCCGGGGCTTCCCACGCGCAGCCACGCCAGCCCGTGGAAACCCAGTATTGCCTGGTCAGCCGTCTCGCAGAGACATTTTATGCGGCGAAGTACATACGCGAGAGGACGGCCATCGTTGCCCGCGCGGCTTCGTCGAATCGGGCCCTCGCGCGGAGCCTGGTCGGATTCGAGGCGCGGCTCTCGGAGGTGGAGCGCGACGTGCTCCGGGCGCTCACCCCTCCCACGTCCGAGGCAAAACTCATGCAGGCATTGGTCCAGACGTCCACGCGTCTCGCCATTCTCCGGAGTACCCTCGCTCGCATGAACGTCGCTTTGCTCCTCTCGACCGACGAGGCCGCAAAACAAGCGGTCCGCGAGATGTCGGCGCGGCTCTCCGCCCTGCACACCGAGATCCCGCCGGAGGAGCCGGCGCGTGGATGCCGGTAGCAGCGATCGCGACGGCGATTGGAGGAGCTGGATTCGTGCGAATTACACGATTGAGCGGGCGCGGCGACACGAGCGCACACCAGGCCGAGGAGGCAGGGGGAAAGGGTATGGGAGGCGGAGGGGCTTGAAGAAAAGAGGCCCCGGAGAGCAGGGGAGGGGACTGCGCTCCGGGGCCGCGAATCGTTCAATCGTCGTCGTCGTCGTCGGGAGGCGGCGGGGGTAGCGGCGCGCCACGTGGTCCCGGGGGCGGCATCGGCATTCCCATTCCGTGCGGTCCCGGCGGCGCAGGCGGGCTTGGCGGCATGGGCGGGAGCGGCGGCGCGTCCTTGGCGTCCTTGCGAGCGCGCTTGAGGTCCTTCTCGATCCTCTTGCGCGTGGCCGCGTCGGGCGCTTGTTTCCGCGCCTCGGCGAGGGCTTGTTCGATTTGCTCATCGAGCGCCTCCCGCGAGGGGATCGACGCTTCGATGTCCTTCTGCAGACGGTCGAGGTCGATCTGGACCTGCGGATCGATGCGGACATCGACTTCCGGCGCGCCGATTCGCGGCACACGAACGCGGATGCGGCCCGGGCCGCGCGCGACCTCTTCGTCCTCGTTATCGTCGTCGTCCTCGTCGAGCTCCGCGGGGTCGTCGTTGTCGTTATCGTCCTCGTCGTCGTCGTTGTCGTCCTCGACGGGCCCGTGACGACCGTGGTGCCTGCGAGCGTGTTCGTCCCCGTGACGACGCTCCGACCTTGCGTGCTCCCTCGCCTTCCGTTTGTTTTTCGGCTCCTCGCAGACCGGCTCCTCGTCGTCGTTATCGTCCTCCTCGTCCGCGAGAGCGGCAGGCGTGGGCCTGGAACCCGGCGCGGCACCCTTTTGGGCTGCGGGGGTCGACGGGGGCAAACCCTTCGCTTCGGCCACACCACAGGCGCTCGGCGCGAGCAACGTGAGCGTGGTCAAGACGAATGCAACAATGGGCGCGGCCCATAGCGGGCGGCGTGGCTCCGTGGCCAGACCCTCGCCACGCACGAGCCGCTCGACCCGCTGACGCAGCTCGCTCGTACCCGCCGCCATCGTCGGCACGGGAAACCCGGTCATCCGACGGTGGACCCAGCGCGCCACCTTCGTCAGGCATTCCGCGAGGTCGAGGGGCGCTCCGGCAGGCAAATCTCGGTACGACGAATGCCGAGCGCCATGGGCACCGTCACCTTGTCGGACGCGCTGAGCAGGGGCGCCCGCATGCAAATGGGCTCGCGCGCGGCGAGCGTCGCGAGGACGTCTCCGAGCCGCTCCCCTTCGAGCCGGCGCCGGCCCTCGAGGCGCTTCCGCAGCGCCATCCAGGTACGCCCGAGCGCGCCGAGCAAGGCGAGCGCGCCGAATGCCCATCCCGCGACCCCAACCTTCGACCACGAAAGGAAGGTCGCGCGGGTTGCTTTCGCCATGGGCAAACCTTTTGCTTTGGGCAGAGGAGCGACCGCGTTCGTCGTGGTCACGACGACGAGCGCCTCCGGCCCCGTTCCGCGAGCCACGACGATTTCCGTCGAGCGAGGCATATCTTGCTCGATCTTCGGCACGGCGGGCGTAGGCTCCGCGAGCGACCACGTCCCGCCCCAGGCCCGGAGGGACGCCGCCATTTGCACGGTCGCCGTGATGAGGCCACCCACGAGGGCGACCCTCCACGCGAGCTCCTGCAAATCGGGACATTGGCTCGACAAACGATCGATCAGCCACGCGCCCCCCAGAAGGAGCGCCACGGGATCCCCCGGAAGAGGCGCTCGGTCAAATCGGTCACCATGCCTCGCGTGACCTGGTCCTCGCTCACCGTCGACCGATAGATGAATTTTTGGCCCTCCGCGCGGTGCGCAACGACTCCCTTCTCCTCCATCTTCTTCAGCATGCGTGAGCTTCTGCCCCCCTGCACCCTCGTCCTCGTCCTCGAATGCGTCCTGGCTCTTGTCCTTGTTCGACACTTGCTCCTCGTCAGTACTACCCGTTTAGTACTTCCTGGGTAGTTGATTGAGATCAAGGAAGATCTTCTGGAAGGGTGACGGGATCCTGCCCGGCGCGGGGGCTCCGGGATCGTCCCGGTGAAACGTGACGATCAGCGCTTCGGCTTCAGAGCACGCCCTCGGCGACGACGATCTCGTCCGCCGCCGGATCGACGCCGAACATCGCCGCCATTCCCGCATCCATTCGCTGGTAAACGACCTCCCAGCGCACCCTTTGCCCCGCGATGGCTTCGGAAAATGGGAGCTCGACCTCGCGCGCCTCTCCCGTCGCTGGCAATCGATCGTCCCCGATCTGCATGCGCCGCGGACCCTTGGGCCCCGGTATCATCTGAAAGCGGCGCCCGAGCACCCGAGGCGTCGCTCTCGCGCTGACCTCGCCCATGACATGCGCCCGCACCTCGAGCCGCCGGAACATATCGCCCGTCGGAAAAGCGTGCCCCACGCGCGCCGCCGAAAGCGATACGGTGACGGCACGTTCTCCCGAGCGCCACGCGCGCGCCACGACCGCCGAACGCAAGAGGGTCGCGTCGCCGAGGACCCGGAAATCGTGGCTCCGGTGCGTCTTGCCGCCCTCGCCGACCACGATTGGCATATGGCACGTCTGGCAGCTCGTAGCGGCGTGCTTCGAGGCGCGGTGCTCCTCGCCCGTGCTTTGCATGGACGCCGGCTGCGGCTCGGGGAATTCGAATTGATGGCAACGCGCGCAGGCCGCTGCGGTCGCGAGGCGGGCATCGCCGCGCACCGCATGCCGTTCCGGGCTGGCCGTATGGCCGCGGGCGCCGACGATTTCGCCGGATTGAACGTGGCAGGTGACACAACCGACGCCGAGGCGGCGCGCAGGTTCGGGCGGAAGGTGGGAGGGATCGGCCTCCGGCGCGTGGCATCCGCGGCAAAAGGCGAGCGGCTCGATGGCATAGGCGGTCTGGAAAACGGGGTCGTCCCAGGCGTTATGGTGCAGCGAGCCGCGCCACTCCACGGCGATATCGACGTGGCAAGCCTCGCAGGCGCGGTTCTCGGACGCGACGTCATCACCGGCGGCGCGGTTTTGCGGGGCAGGGCCGGGAAGCGAGAGCGGCGGCGATGCGTGCGCGAAAGCGGCGACGGCCACGAGTATAGGGACGAGAAGAAAGCGCGGGGAGGGATTCACCCGATCCTCCGCACGACAGCGCGTATTCCCGGCGCATCTCCCGCGAGGATCGTTTGCACGTTCGACGTCCCGCGGTAGGGCCCGCCCTCGCTCGGCCGCGCCTCCATCGGCAATGTGCGCATCTCACCGCCGATCGAAAACTCCCGGCCGCCTTGCACCTCCGCTCGCACCACGCAGAGCACCTCCACGGTTTGTCCGGACGAAATCTCGACAAAAAGCCCTTCTTCCTGCCGCGATCGACGCACGTGCATGGCGCGCAGCAAGGCGCGCATCCGGGGGCCGACGCGCGAAAGGAAGCCCGCCATGGTCACGCGGGACGGTCGGTCGACGATGAGCGGCGAAAGATCAAACGAGAGTACGACGGTCGGACCTTCGTCGGGGACGACGGCAAATTCAATCGCCTCGCACGCATGGAGCGCCGGGGGGTGATCGAGCCAGAGCGCGCGAAGCACGGCGCCGTCGGGCGGCACCTTCGGCCCAAGCGGCACGACCCGGCCTCGCGCGCGGCGTACCTGCCCGAGGGCCGCGCCGTGGGGCTCGAGCGGAGGCACCTCGGAAGACGCGGCAAACAGGCCGTGCACGTCGCTCCCGGCAATGTCGAAGGGCGGTACGAGGGAGAGCGCAGCGCTCGCCGCCTTGCCCGAGAACACGCCGAAGATCCGCTCGAAGAGCCCTCGCTCCTCGAGGTAAGCGGCATCGAGCACGCGGCCGTCGGCGGCGACGTCCGCCTCGGCGCGGAGGTCTCGCTCCACGAGGCGGTCGCCGTCGACGAGCTGCACGTAACCATGCCGAAAATCACGAGGCCACGCAGCGGGCGACACATCCCCGGGCGCCTGGCTCCCCCGGTCCCTGCGACGACGTCGCGACATGGGCCCATCTTCGCACGGATTCGACCCCCGGCGCCCCGCATTCGGTTTCGGGCCGCCGCGCTTCGAGTATCCTGCCCTCGAACATGGCCCTGACCGCGACCATCTACCACCTGACGGTGGACGTCTCCGATGTCGATCGCGGGGTCTACGAGACCCTCGATCTACGACTCGCGCGCCACCCGTCGGAGAGCATGCGTTACCTCCTGACGAGAACGCTCGCTTACTGCCTCAGTTACGAGGAGGGCATCACATTCAGCAAAGATGGGCTCTGCTCGACGGATGAACCACCCGTGGTCATTCGTGATCCCACCGGGCTGCTCGTCGCCTGGATCGACATTGGATCCCCCTCGGCGGAACGACTGCACAAGGCCGCGAAGGCCGCCCAGCGCGTCTCGCTTTTCACGCACGCGCCCCTCGCGTTGCTCCGGCGCGAAGCGTCGAGCCGGCCGATCCACAAGATCGACACCATCGAGGTGTGGCGCGTGGAACCAGCATTCCTCGACACCCTCGATCCGAAGCTCGATCGCAAGTCAAAATTGCAGCTCGTGCGCAACGACGGGCAGCTTTACGTCACCCTCGCCGGCAGCGTCATCGAGGGCACGCTCACACGCTGTTCCCTCGTCGAGGAATAAAACGAAACAAAACGAAACCAGAACTCTCTTCGCGCGTAGGATCGTGTCTTGGTGTATCGATGGCGAGGGGTACGCCGGGGTAACATCAAAAGGAAGGGGACATGATGCGCAGAGATTGGATTGGCATACCGGAGCAGCGTCGCCTGGGCGGCGCTTTGGCGAGCGTTTGCGCTCTGGTTCTGGGAGGTACCGTTCTCGGGGTCGGTTGCAGCGACGAGCCGACGACGTCGACCACGACGAGCTCGAGCTCGGGTTCGGGCACCGGCGGCATGGGCGGCGCGGGCGGGAACGGAGGCACGGGCGGTATCGGAGGAGCGGGCGGCCAAGGCGGGCAGGGCGGTCAAGGGGGGCAGGGCGGTGGCGCCCAGGTATGCACCACGCCGGCGCCTTCCGCGACGCGCGGCGGCGCGGTCGCGGTTTCACCGGACGATTCGATTGTCGTGGCCGTGAATCGGGACGCGGGCAGCGTCACGGTCCTTTCGGTCGATTACTCGGGCGCGGACGGGCTGCCGGCGCTCACGAAGAAGGCCGAGATCCCCGTGGGCGGCGAGCCCTGGCAGGTGGCGATCGACGGCTGCGGCGACAGGGCCTATGTCGTGGTCCGCAAGGATCAGAAGGTCGTCGAGATCCGCGATCTCATGGGCACGCCGGTGATTGGCAAGGAAATCGCCGTCGGCTCGGAGCCCACGGCCATCGCGATCACCCCGAACAACCTTTCGCTTTACGTCGCGAACTGGGTCGACGGCACGATTTCGGTGATCGACATCGCCTCGCTGACGCTGTCGAAGACGATTGATCTGAATGGCCCCCTGGCCGGCACGGGCCTGCTCGGTCCGTCCGTCGCCGCGGACAAATCACGGCCGGCGCTCGCGCATCCGCGTTCGCTCGCCATCACGAACGACGGCGACGCCGACGATACCGACGAAAAGGTCTATGCGACCGAGTTCTTCGCCCAGCGCACGGCGCCGGAGATGATCGACGCGGCGGGCAAGTCGAACGTCGACACGAACTGGGCCGGCATCGTGTATAGCGTCAAGACCAGCGACGGCGTGGTCTCCGCGATTGCCCTCCCGTCCCTGGAGGACACGGGCTTCGTGGATCACAAGGGCCAGGTGACGGGCTGCTTCCCGAACCAGCTCCAATCGATCACGATCCAGAAGGACCTCGCGTACGTCACGTCGATCTGCGCCTCGTAATGCTGGCCCATCGTCGCCAGCGCGAC
>JANMGF010001521.1:0-5558 GCA_031374535.1 Polyangium sp. (in: bacteria) | reverse complement strand
GACACGCGCTCCTCGCCTGGCAAGCCCCCTTCGAGGACCCGCGCGTCTGGCCGACGTGGCAAGGGACGAACTTCACCGTCGAGCCTGCGATCGTCGCGACCGACATCCACGTCCTGCGCCATTGCTGCATCGAGGGCCTCGGCATCGGCCTCGTGCCGGACATCCGGGTCCCCGACCCGGGCCTCTCGCCGGACGCGCTCGTGCCCGTGCTGCCGGACCTCGTCGGGCGCGAGCGATTCGTGCGCCTCTCCGTCCCCGAGGCCTTGTCGGACGTGCCCAAGATCAAGAGGGTCCTCGAGCACACGCGCGCCTTTTTGCGGGCGCTGTAGTCTTTTGCCTTCGCTTCTGGCATCGTCGCGCCCCACGCATGGATCCCCACCGCCTCGTCGCCTCCTGGCTCGACGGCCGCGCCCGGGTCGGCAAGGACGGCGCGCTCGTGCTCGGTCCGCGTCGATCCGCCGGCCTCTCGGGCAAGCTCCGCCGCGCCTACACGTGGATCGTCGAGCAAGCCCTCGTCTGTCCTTACCTCGACATGGAGCTCGGCGAGTCGACCACGATCGGCAAGGGCGAAGCGCGTGTCGACGTCGGCCGCGCGGCCCACGCCTCGTACGTGCTCTTGCCGCTCCTCACCCTCGTCACCTCGCAGCGCCTTCTTTTCGTCGGCGCCCCGGGCCGCGGCAAGACCACCATGGCCACGATCATGGGCGCGCTCGCCGGCATCCCGCTCGACGAGATTCGCCGCATCGTCCAGCACGGCCATCCCCAGCTCACCACCGCCGATCTGCTCGGCGGCCCCTTGCCCGCGAGCCTCGTCAAGGCCGAAGAATCCCGCGCGATCCGGGTCGAGTGGCGCCGCTGGATCGGCAAACGCGTCAAGATCATCGACGAATACAACCGCATCCCCACGAAGACCCAGTCCGCGCTCCTCTCGCTCCTCGCCGAGGGGTACGCCGAGAGCTTCGAGCAGGTCATCCTCGCCGGCAAATCCGCCTGGTATCTCACGGCCAACGAGGACGCCGGCGGCGGCACGTTCCAGGTCATCGAGGCCTTGAAGGATCGTATCGACGTCGTCGTCCGCGCGCCGCCCTTCCATTCCCGCTCCCTCGACGCCCTCGCCGAACGTGTCGCCACGGCCCGCCCCCCCGAGACGCGAATCCCCGGCGACGTCGTTTTTTCCGCCGAGGAGCTCGATCAGGCCGAATCCGAGATCCGCGCCGTCCCCGTGCCTGAAGCCGTGCTCGACGTCCTCGGCTTTTTCGCCGGCCAGCTCGATTTTTGCCGCCGGGCCTCCGACGTCCTCGAATACCGCAACAAGGACACGCTCCACCTCGCGGGCAAGAAGGTCGCGAACGTCTGCAACGAGGATTGTCCCCTCGACAAGAACGTCCACGTCTGCACGCAGACCGAAAATGGCATCTCGGCCCGCGCGCTCCAGGCCATCCTTCTTTTCGCCAAGGCGCTCGCGTATTTCAGGGGCAAAAGCGAGGTCTCCGTGACGGACGTGCGCCTCGTCCTGCCGTTCACGTTGTTCGACAAGCTCCGCCCGAACCCGCAGAGCGCATTTTTTCAGAAAAGCGAGAGCCGCGTGCTTTTGCTCGATCGATCGACCTGGATCGCGCGCCTCTTCGAGCAAGCAGCCGTCCAGCACGCGGCGTATGCGCCCCTGCGTGACCTCGTGCGCGAAATCGCGAACGAGGCCGAGGCGAGCGCGCACGGGGCCACCACGGCGGAGCTCAAGCGTCGTATCGGCAAGGTGCAGCGGGCGATGGAGGACCTACTCCGGCGCGCCGATCTCTCGGGGCCCATCTACGACGACCTCGTACTCTTGAAGAGTATTCACGAGACCTACCAGCGCAGGCTCTCGGCCGCCGAGCGGCTCGAAACGCCGGGGGGAGGCGCCTCGTGAGTGAACACGAAGCCCTCGCCCTCCACCATGCAAGGGAAGGGGAGCGCCGTTTCTCCCGCTGGGACGGCGCGCTTTTCGAGGCGATTGTCCTCGGATCGGGCAAACGGCTCGCGGCGGGGCTCGACGCCTCCGAGAGCTCGCTTGTTCTGTTTGATGCGTGGCTTTCGCTCGTCGTCGAGGCGATCGGGCTCGGGTACGTCCGTCCCGGCGTCGCGGGGGAGGGCGAAACTTCACGGAAACGCGCGCCGGAAAACCTCGTCGAGCTTCTGTTCGTCGATCTGCTCCCGGACAAATTGCCCACGGTCTCGGCCGAATCGAGGATCGGCCTGCTCGCGAAATCGTGGAACCTCGGCGAGGGCCTCTTCGGCGAGCCGCCGTGGCTCAACCTCTGCGTCGCCTCCGCCATGGCCAACGTCGGCACCCTCGTCGACCTCGAAGGCCGCCTCCTCCGTATCCTCGATTCCGCGCTCGCGCCCCGCGCCAAGTCCGCGTGGAAAGGTCCTTATGCGGTCCGAACCGTCGATCTCCGCGAGGTCGAATCCGCCTTCCTGCCGGGCCGCGTTCATTTCGGCGCCCCCACGCTCGTCTGCGTCCACGATCGCAAGCGGCCCGATCTTTCTGCCGGCGTGCTCCTCGGCTCCCGGGGCGCGCCACACCTCGCGTTCCGCTCCCCGTGCCTCGCCGACAAGGCCGCCGACGAGCCGGGTTTGCCCACGGTCACGCTCACCCAGGGCGGCGTGTACGTGAGCGACGCGCGTGTCCCGCTCCCGCACTGGAAACGTGGGCACAGCGTGGCCGCCTCGCGCGCGGGCCTCGTCGTCGCGACCGCGCAAGACTCCCAGCGCCTCTGGATCGTGGAGACCCCGTGACCTCGAAAGGAGCCTCGCTCGAAATCGTCGAGGCCCTCGCGGCGCAGGCCTTTCCGCGAGCCCTCGCGCGGTATTCGCCTTATCTCTTGATCGGCCGGCCCCTCGTGGATCCGGACGGCGAGACGTTTGCCCGCATCGATCTCGCCTCGCGCACGATCCGCCTCGGCGCACGCCCGATCGCCGAACACGCCCTCGAAGACGCCCTCGAAGCCTTGCTCGCGCACGAGATTGGCCACCACGTCGCGTTCCCAGGCAGCCCCGTGGAACACGCGCGCCTCGTCCTGCTCGAACGCTCCTTCCTGCCGCGCCTCCCGCGTTCCCTCACCGGCCCCTTTTACGATCTCCTCGTCGACGAGCGGCTCGGCGAGACCACGGCGGGCGCGGCCTCGCTGGAGGACGATCTCTGCCGCATCCTCCAGGCGCGCGGCGAACGTTCCCCCGACGACGCGCTTTTCACGTTCCAGCGCGCCGTCATCGAAGAGCTCTGGCAACGAAAGGAAGGGGAGCTCCTCGGCAATGCCGCCGCCGCATTCGAGCGCGCGTTTCCCGGGTATCGCACCGAGGCCAAGCTCGTCGCGCAAAACCTCTTCGGCTTCGCGCCGGACGTCACGCTCCAGTATCTCTACTTCGCCTCGATCGCCTGGAGATACGCCATGGCGAGCCCGAAAAACCAGCCAACGTCCGGCCACGACTGCGCAGAAGGCGAACCCTCGGCCGAGGACCTCGCCGCGGCCCTCGTCCCGAAGAAGGGCGAAAAGGCGGCGATCGAGCGGGCGATCCGCGAGGGATTTTTCACGCGCGAGCTGGCCAAAAAACTCGCCGACCAGAGCCTCGAACACCGCGTCGCCTCGATGCCGGGCGACGGCCCGGGAAAAGCCGAGCTGCTCACCACGGTCATGGCCGCGCATTACCGCCGTGAAGCCGAAAAGTATCTCTTCAGGCCGCCGCCCGCCCGCGTCTGGGCCGACGCGCTCGTCCCCACCACGCACCTCGAATGGGAGCCCGGCGATCCGGTCGCCGATATCGACTGGGTCGCGACCTTGCTTCGCCGCGGCGAGACGCTCGGGGCCGCGATGCCGCTTCTCCGCGAACGTATCGCCGACGAGGAAGGCCAGAGCACGCCGTCGTTCCTCGGTCGCACGGAGATCTACCTCGACGTGAGCGGCTCCATGCCCGACCCGAAACGCGCCCTCAACGCGATGACCCTGGCCGCGCAGATCCTCGCGACCGGAACCATCCGCGCAGGCGGCGCGGCGCGCGCGCTCGTGTATTCGGTCGGGCACGAAAAGGCGTGGGACTACTGCCGCTCCGAGCGCGTGCTTTCGAGGTTCCTCATGCGATACATCGGCGGCGGCACGTCGTTTCCTTTCGACGTGCTCGCCGCGTCTATCGAAGAGCAACGCGACGAGCAACCGATCCGCGTGGTCATCACCGACAGCGACTTCGACGCAAACTACGATCAAGACCCGCAAAACGCGGCCATCGTCGCGCGCGCGGCCGAGCGCTCCCCGGCCTTCGTGCTCCTCCTGCATGCGCCGCGGCACGAGAACCTCCGGCGGTACGAAGAAGCCGGCGCGCGTGTCGTCGCCGTGCATGCGCTCCTGGATTTCCCCCGCCTCGCCGCCGAGCTTTCGGTTTCCCTTTTCGAGCCATGACCCCATGTCCTTCCTGAAAAACTGGACCACAAAAGCCCCCGCCGCCGAGAGCGCGCCCGAAGCACGGATCCTCCCGGAGAGCGTGCCCGTGCCGATCGCGCCGATCCTCGCTGCAATCGCCGCGGTCCTCGCCGAGATCGAGCCCGCCGCGCTCGAGCTCGACGTCGCGCGGGCCAAGCTCGGCGACCTCTGCCGCGATCTCTCCCTCGAGCCCGTCGATCCCCTCGACCTCGATCCCCTCGCCGCGGGCCTGGATCGAGGCGCCCTCGATCGGCTCGCGCTCCTCGTGCTCCTGCTCGAACGGCGCGTCGTCCCGGACAACGTCTTACGACGGATCCTCGAAGGTCGGATACGCACGGCGGCGCGTGAAGGGCTCTTCGAGGTCGCGAAGGCCTCGTCCCTCGTCACATTCGAGCTTTTGCGCGGGAGCCCGCTTCGCCGCGAGGAGCTCGCGCGCAGGCTCGTCCTCGGGCTCGGGGCTTCCGTCGCGGGGGAGAGTCTTGCGGAGGCGCGCGCGGCTCTGGAGCGGCTCGATTACGGGCGCCTCATGGCCGAGGCAGAACGCGCGAAACGGGCGGCGGGCAAGGGCTGAGCCTCGTCCAAGCTCTCGACCTCCACGAACCCTCAGCCACGACCGTCGTCCGAGGTCCCGACCTCCACGACCCTCGGCCACGAGCCTCGTCCGAGGTCCCGACCTCCACGAACCCTCGGCCGCGAGCCTCGTCCAAGGTCCCGACCTCCACGAACCCTCGGCCGTGAGCCTCATCCGAGGTCCCGACCTTGGCGAAGCCTCAGAGGGGGCTGCCACAGCGTCGCGCCCGGGGTTTCACCCCGGACCCCACCAGGGGTTGACCACCCCTGGACCCGGACCAGGCACGGCCTGGACCGGGGGGATGAACTGCGCAACGCGCAGTTCATCCAACGGGCCCGTTCAAGACCAGCGAGGGTGTTGCCAGCCAAGACCGCAGCGTCGACGGCTCAGGTGGCGACGTGATCCCTGTCGAAAGCGCGCTTTGAATCCGATTCCGGAGTTATTATGTCTTTTGCCGTTGTCATATTCGGTGACTCAAACCTGACAAAACGTAACGGTCCAAGTTTGGCTTTGCTAGTTGGTGGGCCTGGTGACAC